>CAMLCX010000365.1 GCA_946478635.1 uncultured Pseudomonadota bacterium | reverse complement strand
CCACGAATCTTGACCTGATGATCGACGCGACCGAGATATTCTATTTTTCCGTCCGGCATATAGCGCGCCAAATCACCGCTCTTGTATAAACGCGCGCCAGGTTCGGAGCTAAACGGATCGGGAATGAACTTCTCAGCGGTAAGCTCTGGTCGATTTAGATAACCACGAGCCAAACCCGCGCCGCCGATATATAATTCCCCTGTCACGCCCACCGGTACCGGCTGCAGTCGACTATCCAATAAATAGATCCGCGTATTCGCTATCGGCTGGCCAATCGGAACAGTTCTAGTTCTTTTGCTAAAGTCGCGACCGTAGAGCGCCGAGGAAGAATAGATGGTTGTTTCCGTGGGACCGTACAGGTTCCACACGGAAGAGCCCCTGGTAGATAGCTGCTCTGCCAATTCATCCTGCAGTGCTTCGCCACCGCAGAGGATTGTCAGTTGATCACTACCTCGCCAGCCGGCTCCCAAAAGCAACCGCCAGGTTGCCGGGGTAGCATGCATGACCGTAGTATCGGAGTTGGACAATGTTTTCATCAACTGGCCGCCGTCAGCAGCGGCTTCGCGGCTTACAACCACCACGGAGGCACCCGTTATCAGTGGAAGAAAAATTTCCAATGCCGATATATCGAAAGACAAACTGGCGACCTGCGGCAAGGTATCAAGATTACTAAAACCCAATTGCTCTCGCATATGAGTCAAAACATTGATTACCGCACGGTGCTGGACTGCTACTCCTTTAGGCCTGCCAGTCGATCCGGAGGTAAAAATGACGTAGGCCAAGTTTTCGCTTAACGTCTCGCCGCTGTTCAGGTTTGTTTCGCTTTCCCGAGAAATTTTTGACCAGTCCCGATCCAGACAGACAACGCGAGCACGGTGCTCAGGAAGACTCACGGCTACCTGCTGTTGAGATACCAGCGCGCTCATTTGGCTATCCTGGAGCATAAGCGCCAGCCGCTCTTTGGGATAAGCGGGATCCAAAGGCACGTATGCCCCGCCTGCTTTGAGCACGCCCAACAGGCCCACCACCATGTTCAATGAGGGTTCCATGCAGATTCCCACGAGCGACTCAGGCCTTGCTCCCAGCTTTCTAAGATAGTGCGCCAGCTGATTGGCTCGATGGTTCAGTTCCCGGTATGTAAAACTCTGATCCTCAAAAACGACAGCTATTGAGTTTGGGATCCGCTCTGCATGCGCTTCAAACAGTTGATGGATGCACAAATCGCCGGCATAATCTTTTTTTGTGTCATTCCATTCCAGAAGCAGTTGGCGCCGCTCCATTTCCGACAAAAACGACAGGTCCGAAATCCGTTGGTTTGGGTGGCTCACAAGGTTTTCGAGTAAGTTTCGGAAATGATGCTGCATCCGCAAGATAGTAGCCGTATCGAAAAGATCTTTATTGTATTCGAATTGACACTCTAGCCCTTTGGAGTCCTCGGCTATTTCCAGGCTCAGGTCGCACTTTGACACACCGATATCGAGGCTTATCAATTCGACTTCCAATCCTGGAACCTTTACTCCGCGTTTCGGTAGGTTCCGCAGCTGAAACATCACCTGAAAAAGAGGGGCGCGGCTTAAGTCTCGATCGGGCCGCATGACCTCGACCACCTTCTCAAAAGGCAGGTCCTGATGAGCGTAGGCCGCTAGGGCGACTTCGCGTACCCGACGGAGTAACGCGGAAACAGTCATCGTCTCCGAAACTGCCGTGCGCAGCACCAAGGTGTTGACAAAAACACCAATGACATTTTCCATCTCAACCCGGCCACGACCTGATACCGGTACACCGATCGAGACATCATTTTGACCCGTGTATCGGTAGAGCAAAACCGCAAACGCGGCAAAGAGCGTCATAAAAAGGGTGACGTCTTCACCGCGGCTAAGCTCCTCTAGTGCTTCAGTCAATCCGAACGGCAACGCAAAAACTTGCCTAGCTCCTCGATAGGTCTGGACTGCCGGGCGCTCCCGATCGGTAGGCAAATTGAGCAGAGGCGGAGCATTTTTAAGCTGCTCTCTCCAATAGTTCAGGTCTTGAGCGAACCATTTTTCCTCAGACCGGCTTCTCTGCCACAGCACACAGTCCGAGTATTGTACCGGGTGGTCGGCAAGGGGTGCGATTCTCCCATCAACAAATGCCCGGTAAAGTTCCGTGATCTCACCGAGCAATAGACCATCAGACCAACCGTCGGATACTAAATGATGGGTGAGCAACAGCAGCAGTTGCTTTTCGACGTCCAAGTGGAACAAACGAGCTTTCAACAAAGGTCCATTGGCCAGGTCGAAGGGTTGGCACGATTCCCAAGCAGCGTGGCGCAGCGCTTCGGCCTCGCGCTCGTTGTCCGAAAAACTAGTGAGATCGACGATAGGGAGCGGGAGGGTCAGACTTGGAGATATGACTTGACAAGGCTCGCCGTCAATAGCTGGAAAACTCGTGCGTAAACTCTCGTGGCGGCGAATGATTTCGTTGAGACATCGATCGAGTACTTCGATGTCCAGCTTGCCCGTCAAGCGCAGCACGACCGGCCGATTATAGACTGGAATGCCGGGTTCCAATTGTTCCAAAAACCATAGTCCCTGCTGAGCGAAAGAAAGCGGAATCGGTTCGTTCCTGGTAGAAAGGCGAGCAGGAGAGCTGCAAAAACTATTGTCCGTCGGCAGAGACCGTTCAATGCATTGAGCCAGACCAGCCACGGTCGGCGCCTCAAAGAAACTTCGAATCGACAACTCGGTTTGCATTGCCTCACGTACGCGGGAGATGACCTGCATTGCCCGGATCGAGTCTCCGCCCAGATGGAAAAAATTATCGTGAATACCGATGCGCTCGATTCCCAATATCTGTGACCATATGGCCGCCAAGATTTTTTGCGCCTGGGTCTGGGGAGCTATAAACTCATGAACCCGCGGTTCTAAAAGAAGTGCAGCAAACTTTTCGGCCAGTCCAACTCGCTGCGGCTTGCCAGTGGCGCTCTTGGGAATTTCATCGATTAACAGGACGGACCGAGGGACTTTGAATTCCGCTAGTTGAGCGGCGACAAAACACTGCAACTCCTTTTCGGTAACAGTTGCGTTTTTCCGTAACACCACAGCAGCGGCGATATCTTGCCCGAGGGTTTCGTGGGGCACCGCGAACACGATGGCTTGAGCAACCGCCGGATGATGCAAGATGACATCTTCAACTTCGCGTGGCGTGATCTTCTCGCCACCCCTATTGATCATCTCTTTCAGGCGCCCAGTGATGAAAAGATACCCATCTCCGTCGATGTACCCTTGGTCACCGGTCCTAAGCCAATCACCCGCAAAACTCTCGTTGTTCGATTCTGCGCTGTTCAGGTACCCTGACGTGACATTGGCCCCTCGAATTACGACCTCCCCGACTCCACCGTACGATAACAGGTTGCCGCTTTCGTCCATAACAGACATTTCCGATCCACTGGTAGGTCCGACTGAGCCCACCTTCCGCTCCCCTGGCGGCAGCGGATTGCTGGTGATCTGATGCGCCGCCTCGGTCATCCCGTAAGCCTCCAGGACCGGAACATGAAACAGTTCTTCCAATCCCTGCATGACGCGGGCGGGTAGCGCCGCAGAGGAAGACCGGATGAACCTGAGCGAATGATTTCTGGCTAACTTGGGGTTGGCCTGCGCGCCAGAGAGTACGGCTTGATGAATCGTCGGCACCGCGGTGTACCAAGTTGGCGCAAGCGTCTCGAGCCATGGAAAGAATTTCTCGGCATCGAACCCGGAGGTGCAGATGACACTGGCACCAGCCATCACCGATGATAGTAGCGCTCCCACAATCCCATGAATGTGAAACAACGGCATGATATTGAGACAACGATCCACTTCGGTTAGCTGCAAGGTAGCGGCGATGCTGCCGGCCGAAGCCAGTAGATTACCGCGCGACAACGGAACGACTTTGGCACGCGACGTGGTACCGGAAGTATGTAGTAGCAGAGCAACATCGTCTGCTTGAGCACATTCGGCATGTGACGTTACTCGTTGCTCGTCGTCACCTTTTAATACAAAGGTGCCGGCCGCTTTTTTTACGTCGGGCAACAGTTCGATGACCGAAATGCCGGATCTTTTAGCGACGTCCCTTGCCACAGAGTGCATGCCGCATTGAACAATCAGAGCTTTGGGATTCAGGTCGGAGAAATAAGATTCAAATTCGCCTCGGCTACAAGCGGGATTTAAGGGCGCGCAAACTGCGCCGGCGGCAACACCGAGAAATGCCACGGCCATTTCCGGACCATTGGGCAGCACGATCGCAATGCGGTCGCCGCGACATATTCTTCCGCCATTCATAAATTCCACGATGCGCTCAACTCGCCCGAGCAGCTCGCCGTAAGTCAAAGGTCCGCGACCGGGAGCGAGAACCGCCGCAGAGTCAGGAGCGCGCTCAGCCCGCGCTCTTACTAGATCGAGGACCGTACTGTCTTCTACGTAGCGCATGCTTTTCTTCTGCCTAAACCCGTCTTCGATTGTTTTCTCTCAAAACTCCAGAAACGAATATGTGCAACTGCCGGTCGGTTTGATCATCCTTCACCAACCGTTTCCTTGGCCACCATCCCTTGCGCTTCTTCATCTGTTAGCGATTCCAATTCACTTAGAATGCCGCCTATTGTTCCAGCTGCTACACTCTCTCCCTGAATCTCGGTAATCGCTTTCGCGAGCTGGTCAATCGTCTGTTTTTCAAACAGAGTCCGCAATGGCAGCTCCATTTGAAAAGTTTGACGCACGCGAGACACGACTTGAGTGGCCAGCAGCGAATGGCCGCCCAACTCGAAGAAATTGTCGTGGATGCCGACCTTATCGATCTTCAGCACTTCGGCCCAAATCCTCGTCAGCTTTTTCTCAATGGGAGTTCGAGGTACTGAAAATGACTGGTCTAATTCGGGTCGTGTTTGGTCGGGCGCTGGAAGGGCATGTCGGTCCACCTTGCCATTAGGTGTCAGCTGCAGAGAATCCAAGCACACAAACGACGATGGCACCATAAATTCCGGCAGCTTCTGTTTCAGAAAGCTTCGTAGCTCATTGGTCGAAGTGTCTCGCGGAGCCAACACATACGCCACCAGCCGTCGGTCTCCCGGACTATCTTCTCGCGCGAGCACAATAGCCTCTCGGATCGCGGGGTGTTGACCGAGCACCGCCTCGATCTCGCCTAATTCAATCCGATAGCCGCGTATTTTAACCTGGTTGTCGATACGGCTTAAAAATTCGATGTTTCCATCCGGCAAATACCGTCCCCGATCTCCAGACCTGTACAAACGCCTAGCCGGTTCTCCGCTAAAGGAATGATAAATGAACTTCGTCGCCGTTAGCT
>CAMLCX010000364.1 GCA_946478635.1 uncultured Pseudomonadota bacterium | reverse complement strand
GGAAGGGTTATTCGAAAAAGCCAAGGCAGGGACCATTTTTCTCGACGAGATCGGCGAAATTCCCCAACACCTCCAAGTCAAATTGCTTCGAGCGTTGGAGGCAAAGGAAATTCTCCCCATCGGCAGCACGACGCCGCGTCGTATCGATGTGCGCGTATTGGCGGCGACCAATCGGACATTGAAGAGCGAAGTCGAAGCCGGTCGCTTTCGCGAAGACCTGTATTACCGGCTCAACATCATGGAGATCCATATTCCGCCGTTAAGCGAGCGTCCGGAAGACATCCCGCTGCTGGTCGATCACTTCATCAAGCGGCACAACCCGGAGCTCAATAGAAACTTCGAGGGAATCGACGAGGACGCGTTGCGCGCGCTCATGTCGCTCCCGTGGAAGGGCAACGTGCGCGAGCTCGACAACGTCATCGAGCACACGATGATTCTTGCCGAAGGGGAGCGCATTACCCTGGCGGACTTGCCGCAATCAATCGTTGCCGGCAGCCGGGAAAACCCAGCGTTTACTTTCAATCTCAAAGACGCTCTACGGCAATTTGAGAAGCAACATATTCTTCGTGTCCTTGAGCAAGCAGGTCAAGACCGAAAAGAAGCGGCTCAGCTGTTAGACATCAGCCTTTCTTCACTTTACCGTAAGATCGAAGATCTGGACATTTCCTAACATCCCAGCTCCCGGAATTATCCAACGCTCTGCTCCTAAATCCAGGAATGCGGATTCGCCAAGGCATCCGTTTGCTTACTCTTCCTGCATGATCCGGCCGTGGCACTCGTTTTGCTGTCATTGCTGACTGGCGTGCCGCCGGTGAAGATTGCGGCATACTCGCATTCTGAATGTCACGGCGAAAGCTAGGGCGGCGAGGTTTTCGGAGCCAAGTCCGGGCCTCTGCAGATAATGGCCGTGAAAGCTGCGTGACCTAGGGAATTGATTTCATGAACAGAACCGCGCTCTCCGAAACGTCTCCATCTCTTGTCGAAGCGATGATGATGCCGGAGTTTTACCCGAAGCCACCGGAGGAAGTCACGCACAGGGAAACCCATATCTCGCACGTCTTCTTCGCCGGCGATCTGGTGTACAAGATTAAAAAGCCGGTGCGGTTTCCCTTCCTGGATTTTTCAAGTCTCCGTAAGCGGCGTCACTTTCTGCAAGAGGAGTTGCGCCTCAACAGGCGCTGGGCGCCGTCGGTTTATCTCGGCGTGCTGCCTATCAGTTTAGATGAAAACGGTTGGCGCCTCGGCGGCTGGGGCGAGCCGGCCGAATACACCCTCGTGATGCGCCGCTTGCCCGAGAAGCGCCTGCTCAGCTTTCTCCTCGAAACCAAACAAGCAAGCGCGGCGCTGGTGGAGCAACTGGCAGATCATCTCGCAGCATTTCATGCCGCCGCCGAACCGGTCCAAGGCATGACGCCGGCAACCCACTGGAGCGCGGTTCGGGCTTCGTGGAACAATAACCTGGAGGAGCTGGAGCCGCTGCTGACAGGCGCGGCCGACCGTCAGGCCTGTGCAATGATTCGGACCTACGGCGTTGAGTTTCTCCGGAAGAATCGGGATCTTTTCGACCGGCGGGTGGCCGGCGGGTGGATTCGCGATGTCCACGGCGACCTTCATGCCGAGCATATTTGTTTTGCCCGGGAAGGCATTCAGATTTTCGATTGCATCGAGTTTGACCCCGGGCTGCGCCGTTGCGATCTCGCTGCGGAGATCGCTTTCTTGTCGATGGACATGTCGGTGCGCGGCGGCGAGGCGTTAGTGCGGCCGTTCATGGAACGCTATCTTGCGCGCATCAGGGATCCGGAAATGACGACACTCTTGCCCTTCTATCAAGCGTACAGGGCTCTGGTGCGCGCCAAGGTGCATGGTTTGCGTTTGCGTAAGTGGAACGACGTGGCGGTGCGGTATTTTACTTTCGCCCAGCGTTGGGCGTGGCAGCGGTTCAAGCCTTTTCTCCTTCTCGTGAGCGGCCTGACCGGGAGCGGCAAGTCAACGCTGGCGCGGGAGTTGAGCGCTCGTCTGGGCGTGATCGTGATTCGTTCCGACGCGGTGCGAAAGCGCATCGCGGCAAAGATACTGTACCAGGGCGCGGCGCCAAACGAGGGAATATACACCCAGGCGATGACCGAAAGGACTTACGGTAAAATGTTGCGGGAAGCTGAAAGCCGCATTCAAGAGCGGCAGGGTGTGATCGTCGACGCCACGTTTGGACGCCGCTCGCATAGAGAAAAATTCCGCCGCCTTGCGATGAAGCACGGGATTCCATTTTTCGTGCTCCATTGTTCGGCCTCGGACGCCATGACGGCAAGACGGCTCGCGCAGCGGGCGGCCGCAGGAACGGATATTTCCGACGGCCGCTGGGATGTTTATGTCGCGCAAAAAGCGGCCTACGAAGCGCTCGATGAAGGTCCGAGAAACTTGCTCTTGAACCTTCCCACCGATGCCACGGTGGATCAGCTCGTTTGTCAGGCCGCAGCATTTCTGCGTGCGCGCCTTGAGCGTCCGAAAGTCACGCTCCAGGGCGGCGCAGCTAATGTTCAATCCTCTTCGCGATTGCGCACCGGCGCGCGCAGGGATTTTTTCTCGCCCTGATGGCGCTTGTCGGCCAGAAGCCGGAGCTTGGCGCGGCGCGACCGTTTGCGTTTCTGCCGGCGGATTTTGGCGATGCGTTGCGCCTCGTCATCGGCGCGGCCTTTGACCGCCGCTTCGATCTTGTCGAGCAACAGCCTTCGCGCTAGATAGCGATTGAGCCCTTGGGAGCGCTCTTTCTGGCACTTGACGCGAAGGCCGCTGGGCAGGTGGTGCAGCAGCACGCAGCTCGAAACTTTGTTGACGTTCTGGCCGCCCGCGCCCGAAGAGCGGACGAATTGTTCTTCGATGTCCTGCTCGCGCACGCCGAGCGCCTGCATGCGTTCGAACAGCTGTTTTTCTTTGCCGGATGAAATCGGAAAAAAAGGCATAGCGCTTTATTACCGTTCGTTTTTGATTTTGAACTTATCGGCAGCCAACGTGTTGTAAATCCGTTCGACGTGGTCGGCGCCGGCGGTCTCCAGGATCAACTCGACTTCCGTCTCGCCGATCGCCATCTCGCCGAAGCCGCGGCTATGGGTGATCTGCAAAATGTTGGCGCCCAGATCGGCGACGCGCTGCGCCAACCGCGCCAGGCTGCCGGGCCGGTCCGAAATGACGACGGTAAATCTGCCCAGCCGGCCGTCCTGGATCAGACCCGTTTCGATGATGCGCGAGATGAGGTTCATATCGATGTTGCCGCCGGAGACGATGAGCCCGACGTTTTTGCCGGCGAGCGCAACTTTCTTGTTGAGCAATGCGGCCAACGGGACGGCGGCGGCGCCTTCCGCGACGGTTTTTTCGATTTCGAGCAGCATTAAAACCGCATTGGCGATCTCGGCTTCGCTCACCGTGACGATTTCATCGACATAATTTTTAACCAGCTCGAAAGGTGTCGCGCCGACCGCGCGCACGGCGATACCGTCGGCGATGGTCGTCGCGGCTGGCAGCTGCGCGGGAGCGCCTTGGTCCAGCGCTATTTTCATGGACGGCAGAGCCTCGGCTTGCACGCCGATGACGCGGATTTTAGGGAGCAGCGTCTTGAGCGCAAGCGCGATGCCCGCGATCAGCCCGCCGCCGCCCACCGGAACAAGCACGGCATCCAAATCGGGATTCTGCTCGTACAGTTCCAGGCCGATGGTGCCCTGACCGGCGACAATCCACGGATCGTCGAAGGCCGAGATAAAGACGAGTCCTTTTTCTCGGCTCCGCCGGATCGCCTCCGCATAGGCACCATCGTAATCGCCGCCATGAAGCACGCTTTCCGCACCGTACTGGTGCACGCGCGTGACTTTGATGAGCGGCGCGGAGACCGGCATGACGATGGTCGAAGCGATATTCAAGCGCCGGCTGTGATAGGCGAGCGCCATGCCGTGGTTTCCCGCGCTCGCGGCAATCACCCCGCGTTTGCTCTCCTCGGGACTTAAAGTCAGCAAGCGATTGAGCGCGCCGCGTTCTTTAAATGAGCCGGTGAGCTGCAAGTTTTCCAGCTTGAAAAACACCCGATTGCCGGCTAACTGGCTGATGGTTTCCGAGCGCGGAAAGGGCGAGAGATAAATCTGCTCCTTGATCCGTTCCCGCGCTTGTTCGACGTCGACAAAGGTGATCATGTCGGTTCACGTTAGAATGAAAGCGGCGCCTCGCGCAAGATCGGAAGTGAAGTCAATCGATTTCAGTGATTGTTATCGGTGCTTTCTCGCTAGCGCCTGCCCCTTGCATGGCCATAAGACATCAGGAAGCCACCGCAGGATTCGGTTGTGACCGCGCTAGTGTGCCAGCTCTGCCGGAAAGCGCGAACCAAACGATGACGACTCTGCTTATCACAAAATCCATTTGCGCGAACATCGGCGGAATGGCAATTCTGTTGGCACCCACGCAAGCAAAAAGATGCGATTGACAAGGAAACACTTCATGTCTGGGTCGATCAAGCGATCGCCCCTCCCAATTATGACTGCCCAATCTCGGGCGTTTGAAATTTTCGCCTTACGGGTACATGAATTGTAGCAGCGAAGGGCAACATGAAAATTGCGGTTGACATAGGCGGCACCTTTACGGACCTCGTTGCGGTTGACGACCAAGGAAGGATTTTCCGCAGCAAATCTCTGACGACGCCGGACGATCTGGCGCGGGGTATTCAGGACTGCCTGCGCGGGGCGAATGTCGATGTTGCCGGCGCCGGTTTTTTTGTTCACGGCTCTACGGTCACGATCAATGCCGTGCTCGAGCGCAAAGGCGCACGCACGGGGCTCATCACCACCAAAGGATTTCGCGACGTTTACGAGATCGGCCGCGGCAATCGCCCCGAAGGCTATAATCTTTTTTTCAAGCGGCCGGTGCCGCTGGTGCCGCGGGATCTGCGTCTCGAAGTGGACGAGAGGTTATACGCGACCGGCGAAGTGATGAAAGACCTTGATGAGCGATCCGCCACGGACACGATCGACGCCCTCAAGAAAGCCGGCGTCGAAAGCATTGCCGTGTGTCTCCTGCATGCTTACGCCAACGCGGCGCATGAGCAGAGATTGGGGAAATTGCTGGGCGAACAATTTCCTCAAGCTTACGTTTCATTATCGCACGAGATTCTCCGGGAATTCAGGGAATACGAGCGAACTTCGACGACGGTGCTCAACTCCTATGTCGGGCCGCTGGTCAGCCGCTATCTCGTCTCATTGGAAAAGATGCTCGGCACCGCCGGTTTCCGCGGTACCTTTCGCGTCATGCAATCCAACGGCGGCGTGATGTCGTCGGAGACGGCGAAGAAAATGCC
>CAMLCX010000363.1 GCA_946478635.1 uncultured Pseudomonadota bacterium | reverse complement strand
CCGCATGGATATCGACACCCAGAAGGGCGTTCTTCATCTCGAAAGAAAATAAGCGGTCGGTCGCCCGCTTTGGCAGTCCGCCTATCAACCGCTGAAACTCGACTTTGGCAAGCGCCACAAAAAAACGGGCCGGCACTTACGTGTGCCGGCCCGTTTTGACTCTTACTATTATAATAGCAGCCAGTTCTTATGAGCAGCCGCTCACCGCGCCGCAGTTCATGCACTTATAGCAGGCGCCGCTGCGAATCATGATCGCGCCGCAGTCCGGACAGGGCGGCGCATCCTGCTGGTAAAGGCTCGTCACGCTGCTGATGGTCGCCACCGGCGCGCCGCCGCGCGGCGGGTGGGAAGTGATCGATACCACTTTTTTCAAAGGAGCTTCCTCCTCCGCTTCTTGTTTGACGATGCCGACCTCTTGCTGCGCATTGCCGTCGAGAAACTTGGAAGCGAGCCAGCGGAAGATGTAATCCATGATCGATTTGGCCATTGGGATGTCAGGATTCTTCGTGAAACCCGAAGGCTCGAAGCGCATATGGCTGAACTTGTCGACCAGCCCTCTTAGCGGCACGCCGTATTGGAGCGCGATGGAAATCGCCGTGGCAAAGGAATCCATCAAACCGGAGATTGTCGACCCCTCCTTGGACATGGTGATGAAAATTTCGCCCGGCTGGCCGTCTTCGTACATGCCGGCGATGATATAGCCTTCATGGCCGGCGATATCGAACTTGTGCGTGATCGCCGAGCGCTCATCGGGAAGCCTGCGCCGGAGCGGACGCGCCTCCTTGCTCTCGACGGCGCCCGCTTTGGTTTCATCTTTGTCCTTGGCGGTGTTGAGCGGCTGGGTGCGCTTGGAGCCATCACGATAGATCGCCACCGCCTTGAGACCCAGTTTCCATGACTCCATGTAGGCGTGCATGATCTCTTCCACCGTAGCGTCGGTGGGCATGTTGATGGTCTTGGAGATCGCGCCGGAAATAAACGGCTGCACCGCCCCCATCATTTTGACGTGGCCCATGTAGTGAATGGTGCGGCTGCCGTTGGCCGGTTTAAAGGCGCAATCGAACACCGCAAGGTCATCGTCTTTGAGATGCGGCGCGCCTTCGATGGTTTCGTGCTCCTCGATGTATTCCACGATGTCTTGGATCTGCCTTACGTCATAACCAAGGCGCCGCAGCGCGCGCGGCACCGTATTGTTGACGATCTTCAGCAAACCGCCGCCAACGAGCTTCTTGTACTTGATGAGCGCGATGTCCGGCTCGACCCCGGTGGTGTCGCAGTCCATCATAAAGGCGATCGTGCCGGTCGGGGCCAGAACGGAAATCTGCGAGTTTTTCACGCCGTTTTGCTCGGCTTCCGCGCAGGCAAGGTCCCAGGCTTCGCGCGCCGCGGTAAGCAAGTCGAGCGGCACATGGGAAGGCGAGATCTTATAAGCCTGGGAACGGTGCTTGCCGAGCACGCGCAGCATCGGTTGTCGGTTCACTTCGTAGCCGGCAAAAGCGCCGGTGGCGGCCGCGTTGCGGCTCGATTGCAAATAGCCCTGGCCGGACATGAGCGCTGTTACCGCTGCGGCATAGGCGCGTCCGGCATCCGAATCGTAGGGCAGGCCGAGCGACATTAGGAGTGCGCCGAGATTGGCGTAGCCCATGCCGAGCTCGCGGAAGGCGTGAGCATTGGCGGCGATCTCAGGGGTTGGATAGGACGAGTTGTCGATCAGAATGTCCTGCGCCAAAATGACGATATCGACCGCCCGGCGAAACGACTCGGTATCGAAGACGCCGTCCTCGCGCAGATACTTGAGCAGGTTGAGCGACGCCAGGTTGCACGCCGAGTCGTCGAGGTGCATGTACTCGGAGCAAGGATTGGACGCGTTGATGCGCGCCGTGTTCGAGCAGGTATGCCAGTCGTTGATCGTCGTGTCGTACTGCATCCCCGGATCGCCGCAGAAATAGGTGCTCTCGCCGATCATGCGCAAGAGTTCACGGGCTTTAAAAGTTTGGCACGGCTGCCCGCTGGTGACATATTTGGTTTGCCAGTCGCGGTCTTCTTGGACAGCGTGCATGAAGTCATCGGTCACGCGCACCGAGTTGTTGGCGTTCTGGAAAAATACGCTGCCATAGGCCGGACCATCGAGACTCGAATCGTAGCCTGCTTCGATCAGCGCCCAGGCCTTTTTTTCCTCTTCGACTTTACATTTGACGAACTCTTCAATATCGGGGTGGTCGATATCCAGAACAACCATTTTTGCCGCCCGCCGGGTCTTGCCGCCGGACTTGATGACGCCCGCCGAGGCATCGGCTGCTTTCATGAAAGAAACCGGACCGGATGCGGTGCCGCCGCCGGCCAACTGTTCCTTGGAGGAGCGAATCTTGGAGAGATTGACGCCGGAGCCCGAGCCGCCTTTGAAGATGACGCCTTCTTTGCGATACCAATCGAGGATTGAATCCATGGTGTCTTCAACTGAAAGGATAAAGCAAGCCGAGCACTGCGGCTTTTCTTCGATGCCGCAGTTAAACCAAACCGGACTGTTAAAGCAGGCTTTCTGATGGAGCAAAATATGGGTCAACTCATCGGAAAACGCCTGGGCGTCATCGGTGGTCGCAAAATAGCCGTCTTTTCGGCCCCAACCGGTAATCGTATCGACGACACGCCCGATCATCTGGCGCACGCTGTACTCACGCTGCGGCGTGCCGAGCGGGCCGCGAAAATACTTGGAGACGACCACCTGCGTCGCCATCAGGGACCAATATTTGGGGATTTCGACATTGTTTTGTTCGAAGACGACCTTGCCTTTCTCATTGGTGATGGAAGCGTTGCGCAGCTCCCATTCGATTTCGTCATAGGGGCTCACCCCGGCGCGAGTGAAATAGCGCGGTATTTTAAGCCCCGTCTTTGCCCTTGCCGGAGCCTCTGGAGGGGCTCCCAAATCGGTCGCCTGAGAAGTACCCGTCGCCATGTTTCCTACTCCTTCCCCTGTTCGGATTCCCAATATATGGTGTGGTTCAATCAGAAATACACTAGATTTGGTACTTTTAAAAACTTCTCCCCAGTTTGTCAATATAATTTTTTCGGCGCTCAATTTGTTGTGACTTTTCGCCTCTTTTGATGAGTTTCGGGAGCGTTCGGGAGTCGCTGAAATTTGACCTAGAGTAGCGATTTCGGATCTGCTAACGTCTTTGAAGCGCTCCCAATGGCTAAAAAAAGCTCACCGATCGAAAGTCTCGGCAGTGTCCTCGAGCAATCGCTCAAGCGGTTGGACTTGGTCATGCGGCTGGACGAATATGGCGTCTGGCCGATCTGGAACGACGTTGTCGGCGCCGTGATCGCCCGCAACGCCCAGCCTGAAAAAATCCGCAACGGCACGCTGTTCGTGAAAGTATCGAGCCCGGTGTGGATGCAGCAACTTCAGTTCATGAAAGAAATGATCGCGAGCAAACTCAACCAACGTCTCAAGGGAGAGATCGTCAAAAATATTTTTTTCATGGTCGGGCGAATCAATATCCACGACGTGGAGCAACCGGATGTCCGCTCCTCGCCCGACGAGACGTCAAACGCTGCGGCCGTTAACGAGGAATTTCTCGATACGATCAACGATGCGGATATCCGCGCGGCATTTACGAAGCTCTTGAAAAGCTACTCCCGGCGAAAACCAAAGAATTGAATCAAAGCTGTTTGGGGAAATTCAACTGCTTGCCGGCGATCATCGCGGCCACTTCCTCCGAATAATCTTTACCCCGGCGATAGATCGTCAAGGGCTGTTCCACGGTCAAGCCGGGCCGGCCGCCCTTGACGCTTTCGATCAATACCAGCGACGCTTCGACATCCCGAAACGAATGAACCATACGCAACCGCTTCGGCTCGAGACGCGCGTGGCGCAGCGCCAAAAATAGATCGGTGCAACGCTCGGCCGCATAAACGAGCGCCATGCGACCTTTGTTTCGCAGGAGGAATGCCGCCGCGTCGAGGAACGCGCCGAGATCACCGCTCGTCTCATGACGGGCGATTTGGCGTTCACCGTCGGCGCTGATGCGCCCGCTGCCTGGTTTACGATAGGGCGGATTACACACGACGACGTCCGCACCGGCCGCTCCTGGAAAATTTTGCCGGGTGCGCACGTCGCCCGAGATGATTTTGATTCGCGCTTCGAGCTCGTTTAACCGCACATTGCGCCGCGCGCGCTCGACCATCGACCCTTGCAGTTCGATACCAGTGACCGTGACGGATGAATGCCGCCGGGCCAGCACAAGCGGGATAATGCCATTGCCGGTGCCGAGATCAACGATCCTGTCACCCGGCCGAATGACGACGAAATAAGCCAGGAGCAGCGCATCGATCGAAAATCGGTATCCCGTCCGGCTTTGAAACAGGCTCATGCGGCCGTCGAACAACGCATCCAGCGTTTCATTCGGCGTTTTCGCGCTATCTTCTCGTTGCGCCATCGTCTTCTTCAAATGCTCTCCCGGTTTTTACAGTCGGGCAAGGACATCCTCTATCGTCCCAATACTCCATCACTCCAATCCTCCGGTGAATGGTGCGAAGCTTAAGCCCGACGCCTGCCGCACCGTATTTAAGCTTCTCGATTCTTGAAAAACAATTGACTATTCGGTAATAGCCTGAGACTAGTAACATCGATTTTCCAAGACAACCTATGCCTTCTTTCATCGGTCAAATCGGCCGGTATAGTATTCAAAACACGGCCGACATGGGGCGGACTTTTATGTTCCTTCTGTCGGCCTTCGCGTGGGCGTTTCGCCCGCCGATGCGTCTGCGGCTGATGATCCACCATGTTCGCACCATCGGCGTCGAGTCGCTCTCGGTTGTGATTCTTTCCGGCGTGTTTACCGGCATGGTCATGGGCCTGCAAGGTTACTACAGCTTAAGAAAGTTTAACGCAGAAAATTTTCTCGGCTCGGCGGTCGCCCTCGGCATCCTGCGCGAACTCGGACCCGTGCTCTCGGCGTTCATGGTCACGGGCAGGACCGGCTCGGCCATGGCGGCGGAGCTCGCCAGCATGAAAGTCAGCGAGCAGATCGACGCGCTTTACTCCATGGCCGTCAATCCGATTCAATATCTGGTCTCGCCGCGTATTATCGCCGGCTTGATCTCGATGCCGCTGCTCACGGCAATCTTCGATGTGGTGGCGATTTACGGCGCCTATGTCATCGGCGTGCAGCTCCTCGGCGTCAGCTCCGGCAGCTATTTTGCCGGCATGGAGCTCAGCGTTGTGTTCAAAGACGTCTTGAGCGGCTTTTTGAAATCCGTTAGCTTCGGTCTGATTATTACCTGGATCTGCTGTTACAAAGGATTCAATGCCCCGCCCATGGCCACCGGCGTGGGTCAAGCGACCACCGAATCC
>CAMLCX010000362.1 GCA_946478635.1 uncultured Pseudomonadota bacterium | reverse complement strand
TGCTCGGCGCTTACTGCTGGATCGAGTCGCAGCCGGTCGAGGTTTCGCTGCCGCTTTGCAGGATGGTCAACGATGCGCTGTCGGGGCTTTGCCAGAAATACGAACGCTTCAATGCGTTCGCCGCGCTGCCGCTTGTGGATATGTCTGCCGCCGCCGCCGAGTTTGAGCGCGCGCTAGCGTTGCCGGGCGTGGTCGGCGCACAAGTGCCGGGAAACGGGTTTCTCACCAAGAAGGACGCCGAGGACATGCGCTCGCTGTTGGA
Source organism: uncultured Pseudomonadota bacterium (assembly GCA_946478635.1). Next base: position 5,120 of record CAMLCX010000362.1, on the reverse strand, counting down.
GGTGGCGAACCGCCAGCGCGCCATCGTGTTCATTCACCACGGTCCGCGGCCGGGCGACACATTTCCCAAGGTCCCCGGCGACACCGACAACGCGCGCCGCCGCAACGGCACGCTCGACATGCAGGCGAGCCTGTCCTCGGTGATGGTGACGCTATGCCTCACCGACTACCTCGCGCCGTACCCCGATGCGACGGTCCTGGTACACAATCTCGGCGGCAATATCCCGTACGAGATCGAGCGCATGGATCACCGCTCGCTGCTGGATACAGCGAACGAGGAACTGCCGTCGTCGCGCTTCCGCCGCGCGAAGGTGTACGTGGATTGCAACTCATTCGGCCCGGGCGCGATCGAAGCCGCGGTGCGGTTGTACGGCGCCGAGCGCATCGTCTGCGGCACCGACGGAACCGAATTCGGCTGCGAATGGACCAGCAAAGCGCTTAAGGATGCACAGATCGGCGAGGAAGCGCGCGAGAAGATCTTGCGCCACAATGCCAAAGCGATGATGTCGCGGCTGGCAAAGGCCGCGCGCGAAACAGTCGCCGCGTAATCCTCGCGCGGGTGAAGAACGGCGGAAAACCGGGTCGGATCTTTACAGGCTGTTGAAAAATGGTTCGGAATGCTCCGAGCGCCTCAACATGAACGGAAAATCGTGGATAATATCAAAACCTGTCCGTTCGTCCTGAGCCCTGTCGAAGGACTCCGAGAGAGTTTTTCAACAGCCTGTTTACTTTTGACATTTCCGGTTTCGCCTCAATCGATCCTCCTGCGAACATCAAAAGTAAACCTGACGCTTTGACCTGACGCTTTCGCTTTCTCGACCCAGCTCGAATTGCAAGACCTAACCATTCTTTTCGCGTCGCGCCGTTCGTGGTGGAGTTTCTTACTTATCATCCGTCCAACATAAGCCGGGTGCTGTAGAAGAGTTAGCAGACTTAGAGTAAGTCTAGACACGGCCCCGGCCCGGCCCCGCCAGCTTCCCGGAGGCTGAATTGTCCACTTCTCGACAATTTGAGAAGCCGCGTAGTGGCCTTCTCTGAATTCCCTCGATCGGGCTATTATTCCCGCATGGATTATCAGAAAATCATAATCATCGAGCCGGACAAACGAAGCGGCAAACCTAAAGCAGGGTTTGGGCTACGGAGGATCGTCCATGAATCGCAGCACAGCCAAAGTAATTGACGAAGCTTTGTCGTTGCCGCCCCGAACTCGTGCAAAGCTCGCAGACAAACTGCTCGATAGCCTCAATCAGCCGAGGCAAAGAGAGATCGACAAGCTGTGGGCTGACGAGGTCGAAGATCGCATCGACGCGTATGAAAGAGGCGAGATCAAGGTTGTCTCAGGGAAAGCGGTCTTTCACGCGCTAAGAAAGACGAAATCACGTTGAAACTCTTCGGCTTCCTTGAACCAGCCCGAATCGAATTCGAAGAAGCGATCAATTTTTATAATCAACAAAGAGCCAATCTGGGCGGCGAGTTCGCCGCCGAAGTCTTAAACTCAATAAATCGCATCTTGAATCATCCCGAGGCTTGGACAAAGCTTTCAAAACGCACAAGGCGCTGCCGGACCAACCGCTTCCCCTGGGCTGTTCTCCTGATTGATCACATCGAAAAATCTTGTTCCCCGGTGCACGTATTGAAATAAACTCGACCAACGCCACTCCTCTGCGCGCAGAACCAGGTTTGCCCGCCGCGCGTTGCGTTCAACATAACGTGCAACAGTAACAAAGTGCTCATTAGATTAAACCGGAAACGATTTGAACCGTCCTTGATAAACGGGGCCGGTGCCTGCTGAGTGGCGATGCGCATGCCAGCGTTGCGTATGGGTCACGGTGATCCAACGCATCACCTCCGACAGCTCACCATCCTCTCGCGGCCAAAGCAGAAGATGCCAGTGGTTTGGCATCAAGCAGTACGCGGAGATCCGGACGCCTGTGCGTTCGTGTGCTTCGTGTAAGATATTCTCGAACGCAAGATAATCTCCCGGCTTTTCAAATAGCGGCAATCGGCCAACACGCCGATTCAGTACGTGGTATGCCATTCCACCAGTTGCTGATCGCGGTCGTCGTGATATCAAGCATTGCGCTTATCGCTACTCTTGAGGATCGCGAATCTGCCCTGTGATTTTCGCTAACCAGGGAATTGCCGCTTGCCATCCAACATTTCGCCATGTTAAAGCGCAGCCATGGCTACGAACCTGCGAAAGCTAATAGTTTTCACGATTTTGTTTATGTTCCTTGCCATGATCGCCGCGCGGGAAATCCGAGCCGCCGCGGCAGTGGAGACTCGAGCTGGAATGGTCATCATCCCAGCCGGGGAATTTACGATGGGGCGAGACAGTGGCCCAAAAGACGAAACGCCGGCGCACAAATTGTTTCTCCCAGCGTTCTATATCGATAGAAATCTCGTCACCGCCAGAGAGTACGCGAAGTTCATCCAGGAAAAAGGTCCCACCGGGCCCAAGGGTGAAATGTATTTGGATGTCGCGGATCCCGACGTTCTGGTCCTCAATCGAGGCGGAAAGTGGCTGCCCAAGGAAGGTTTTGAGAATCACCCTGTCGGTGAGATGAGCCGGTACGGCGCCGCCGCCTATTGCGCGTGGGCCGGTAAGCGGCTTCCCAGCGAAGCGGAGTGGGAAAAAGCCGCGCGTGGAACCGACGGCCGGCTCTACCCCTGGGGTAATGACATGCCCCGCCCTGATCTGGCGTTTATCGGCGGCTTTCGCGGTCAAACGGTTCCCGTCGGGCAGTTCCCTAAAGGAGCAAGCCCCTACGGGGTGCTCGATATGGCGGGGCAGGTTTGGGAATGGACTCGTTCGATTTATAAACCCTATCCCTATAATCCGAAGGACGGACGCGAGGAGCCGGCGCCCACCGACACGGTGGGTGCCCGCGGCGGGCATTCCTCCAGCGGTCCCGAAGGGCTTACGTCTACATCCCGCGAAGCCGTTGACGCCGGTCGCGCCGCCACGGGCCACGCCTACATAGGATTCCGTTGTGTATCCGACGCGCTGTTGGTTTTGTAAAACTCTTTCAGGACAACCGCTACAACGCGGCAAACGACTCCCGGTATATTTTTAAATCCCTCGATTATTCTCCCGGTGGTCACCGAGTCAGGCGAATGGCTGGTCCCCTTGTGTCGATGTGCGATGAAGCAAGCGAATGTCGTCCATCGCATAACCACCGCAGGCCTGGTGATTGACGCTACGATTATCCCACATCACGAAATCGCCCAGCGTCCATTTATGACGATACACGTTCCCAGGCGCCGTCTGGTAAGCAAATAACGTGTCGAGCAGCGGCTGCGCCTCAGCGTCGTCCATGTCCTGTATGCCGACGGTAAAACGCGGCGAGACATAAAGACCCTTGCGACCCGATACCGGATGGGTGCGGACAATCGGATGGAGCACATTCTTAGTGGCCTGCCTTTTGTAATATTCCTCGCCACCCTCTCGGGTCACCGCGACGCGTGGATTGCCCAGCTTGCTGCGCTGGTGGATACCCATGCGCCCCTCGATGCGCTTTTTGATGTCATCGGGTAGACTTTCATAGGCGCCATGCATGTCGGCGAATTCTGTATCGCCGCCATGCTGAGGTAGCTTGTGGGCGTAGAGCAGAGTCGCGAGCGACGTCTCCCGTCTGTAGGACTGGTCCGAATGCCAGAAATCGCCGGCCGCGACGACGCCAATGAATTTACCGTCGACCTTCTCATTGGAGAGGATGGCAACTTCCGGAAAGCCCGGCACCCGCTGATCCTCGTCATACAACATTTCGAGGGGGCCAAACTTTCGGCTGAAGGCAACTTGATGTTGAGGCTCTATATGCTGATCGCGGAAAACCAGGACCTGCTTCTTTACGAAGACATCGACAATCTCATTGAAGAGTTTTTCGTCCAGCTCTTTTGACAAGTCTACGCCCGTAATGGCGACCGCGAACTTGTTCGATAATGGTTGCGTGTTGAGCGGCATCGATCAGCCCTCCTCTGTTCACCTCGATAGCAAATAGGATAATGCCGTCAAGTCGCCGTTCCAGCTTATTAATTGAGTTCCCCGCCATTTGACTTGTGGGTTCGCCCCCACGAAATTTGGGGATCCATAACGATCTGCACTACGGCAGAAAATTCTGCGCGCGGACAACGCCGGCCTTTTCGAGTGCGCCGATTTCGTTCTCGTTATAGCCAATGCTTTGCAGCACTTCGACCGTGTGTTCGCCCAGCACGGGCGCAAAGCGGCGAAAGGTCGGCGGCGTGTCGGACAAACGGAATGGCGATGCCAGTTGGCGCACCCTTCCTTCCTGCGGGTGATCCAGCTCCAGCACCATACCGCGCTCCTTGGCGTACGGGCCTTCGAGCACTTCGTCGAACTCGAGCATAGGCACCACTGAGATTTCTTTGGGTATAATCGCGAGCCAATCGTCGCGTGTCTTGGTCAGCATGTGCGCTTTCACTTTGCGAATCATTTCCTGGTTACCTGCTGGAACTGTGTCGCGCATTTCCGGCAACCCGACGGCGTCGCAGAACGGCGCCCAGAAATGCGCCTGCGCGAATGCCGCGCTGCTCAAGTACTTGCCGTCTTTGCAGCGCAGGTTGCCGATGCTTGGGAAGCCGCGCTTGCGCACTTTCTTATTGCGGAAGTAGTCGGGCACGTTGGCATTCACGAACGCCGTGCCGCCTTCCACAAGAGCAATGTCGACCTGCTGTCCGCGCCCGGTTTGCTCACGAGCAAAAAGCGCCGATTGAATCGCGATCACGGCCAACGCCGCCGAATAGCTGTCCACCGGCTGGCAGAGCATATCCGCCGGCTCACCGTCCTGCCCTGTCATGAGCGCGCTCACCCCGGACATCCCTTGCGCGTTGCGCTCGTTGCCGGGCCATTCCGTAAAACTGTTGCCGAAGCCGTAGCCGCTAATCGTCGCGTAGATCAAGCGCGGGTTGATCTTGCTCAACCTCTCGTAGTCCGCGCCCAGCCGCTGGTAAACGCCGAGACGAAACGAACCGAAAAAAACATCCGCGTCTTTGACCAGCCGATGAAAGATCGCCTGGCCTTCCGGCTTCTGCAGATTGATGGCAATGCTGCGCTTGTTCCGGTGCGTATGATCCCAAGCATTCGCCCGCACCTCTTTTTCG
>CAMLCX010000361.1 GCA_946478635.1 uncultured Pseudomonadota bacterium | reverse complement strand
GTTACACTCCTGCGTGATGCCTTTGCCAAGACCATGAAAGACCCTGACTTCCTCGCCGAAGCGAAAAAGAGCGGCTGGGAGATCCGCCCGACCAGCGGCGAAGACTTGCAAGCGCTAGCCAAGGAAGTCATCGATCAACCACCGGAAGTTATCGACTGGCTGAAAAAATTGTTGGCGAAATAGTTTTGAAGGTGAGGCGTAGTATGATTTCATCGCATTGGTTCAAGCGGTCAACCGTTCAAACGTTCAACGGATTAAGCCTGTTTCTTTTGTCCGTCGTTGAACTGTTGAACCCTTTGAACCTTGAACAAGCGCTGGCGCAAGCGAATAGCTACCAAGGCAAAACCATCCGCGTCATCGTCGGCTACCAGCCGGGCGACAGCCACGATCAGTGGGCGCGCACCTACACCCGCTACCTGGGCAAGTATATTCCCGGTAATCCGAACTTTCTCGTGCAGAACATGCCCGGTGCCGGCGGCATGATCGCCGCCAATTACATCTACAACATCGCCAAGCAAGACGGACTGACGATGGGCACCATTGGCGGGGCGCTGTACTTTGCCCAACTGATCGGCCGCAGCGAGGTAAAATACGATTGGAACAAGTTTACCTGGATCGGCACCCCCGAGCGCAGCGGTTTTCTCGTCTTCATGCGCACCGACGCGCCTTACAAGACTATCGAAGATATTCGCACCGCAGCCGATCCGCCGCGCTGTTCGGCGACCGGCGTCGGCAGCAGCGGTTACGATATCCCGCGGGTATTGGAAGATACCCTCGGCTTGCGCTTCAAAGTGATCAGCGGATACCCGGGCGGCGCGGATCAAGACCTCGCGATGGAACGGGGCGAAGTGCACTGCCGCGCGTTTACGATCGAGGCCTTTTTCGGCCGCGAGCCGTTTCCGACCTGGCTGAAAAAAGGGTTTGTCCGCGTCATTGTGCAGATGGAGCGTAAGCGCCATCCCAAACTTGCGGATGTGCCGACGATTTGGGAATTGATGGATCAGTACAAAGTGCCGGAATCGAAACGGCGCTTGGCCGCCGTCTATCTCAACAGCGGCCAGTTCGGCTCGCGACCGATCGTGTCGACGCCGGGCCTTTCAGCGGAGCAGGCAAAAGTCTTGCGCGATGCCTATGTTAAGACGCTTAAGGATCCCGAGTTCCTGGATGAGATTACCAAGCGAGGCTGGACCGTCGACGCCGTGAGCGGCGAGGATTTGCAAGCCTTGGCCAAAGAAGTCACCAACCAGCCGCCGGAAGTCGTCGCATGGCTGAAACAATTGTTAGCGAAATAGCTTCAGAAAATTGAGGTCGGTGATGAATGCATTCTCGACGTCGCGTTCGCCGTGGCCTGAAGCGAACCTTGAGCCGATGGCCCGCGCTTGCGCCGGTAGAAATTCGAACTGCGGCAACGTCGGTGAGGTCCGCAGGTTTCGATGGACCTTCATCGCCGTTCTCAACCACACGAGCACCCCTATCTAAAATGACAGACTTAAACGTGATTTAACTCGTGCCCCTGCACCCAAATAAGAGTTGACCGTCACGTCAATATAAGATATTGACGATGCTCCGATATCCAGAATTCTTGGGAGACCGATATGCTTGACGCATTCATTAGCGGATTTTGGCAAACCGTCGCATGGCCAGCCTTTGGCTACATGCTCATCGGCATCGCTATCGGATTTTGGGTCGGTCTCCTTCCCGGCATCGGCGGCTTGGCGACACTTGCGCTGATGCTACCCTTCTCTTACAACATCAAAGACCCTATCTCGGCATTTGCGTTTCTTCTCGGCATGCTAGCCGTCACCGGCACCACCGGAGATCTAACTTCGATACTTTTTGGCATCCCCGGGGAGGGGTCGTCGGCCGCCTTGATTCTCGACGGCTATCCGATGTCAAAAAACGGCGAAGCGGGCCGCGCTTTGGGCGCAGCGATTACGGCTTCGGTCGTGGGAGCCATTGTCGGCGCCCTCTCGCTTGCGGTTTCGATTCCGATCATGCGCCCGCTCGTGCTCCTTTTCGGCTCGCCTGAGCTGTTTATCATCGCGATCATGGGCATTACATTTATCGGCACGCTTGCGGGAACGTCGTTGATCAAAGGCCTTTTAGCCGGCGGCATCGGTTTGATGCTTGCGGCGATAGGAGTCGATCCCCAGACCGGTTCTCTCCGCTATACCTTTGGCTCACTTTACCTGTGGGATCGTCTCGACCTTATTCCCGTGGTCGTGGGCCTGTTCGCGATTCCTGAAATTGTCGACCTGGCCGTGCGCGGCACCAGCATTGCCAGCGGCAAACAAGAGAAACTTACCGGCGTCATGGAGGGCGTCAAGGACACATTTCGCCACTTCTGGCTGGTTGTGCGTTGCAGTTTAATCGGCGTTTATTTCGGAGTTCTTCCGGTGCTCGGCGCCAATGTGGCCCAATGGATTTCCTATGCCCACGCGGTGCAGGGATTGAAGGATAAATCGCGCGCCGGCAAAGGCGCGGTCGAAGGGCTCCTCGGTCCAGGCGCGGCGAATAATTCAACTCGTGGCGGCGACCTGATTCCGACCCTTGCCTTCGGCATTCCCGGCAGCGGCGCCATGGCGTTGTTGCTCGGCGCCATGTTGATCGTCGGCCTCAATCCGGGACCCGAGATGCTCAAGTCGCGGCTCGACGTAACCTTCTCGATGGTGTGGGTTTTGATCCTCTCCAACATCATCGTCGCAGCGCTCTGCTTTTTGATTTTGAATCATCTTGCAGCGCTGACATTTGTCCGCGGCACATTGCTCATTCCGTTCCTGATGTTTCTCGTGTTCATCGGATCGTTCACGGCAAATAACGATTTGAACGACATCATCACCACGCTGCTTTTCGGATTCATCGGGTTTTGCATGGTCAAGTTCGGCTGGCCGCGGCCGCCATTGATCCTGGGGCTTACTCTGGGCAAGATTGCTGAAAACTATCTCTGGATTTCAACCGCCGCCTACGGCGCAAAGTGGCTAACCTTTCCCACGGTGATCGGTTTGATCGCGCTGACGATCTTTACGGTTGCCTATCCGACGATCAAAGAGCGCATGGGTAAAGCGAAGTACGAGCGGCCGGAAGACGCGGTATAGGCCCTCCCCCCGCATTCGCCTCCGCTCCAAGTTTTCAGTCCAGGGTCTCGTGTCTCGGGTTAAGAAATCCGGGACACGAGTTCTCGATAAAATCGGTCGTCGCTCAAGTGGTTGGGAAATAGGCAACCAACGCTGGAACCGGTATGTCAGGGAATCCCGAATTCAAAACCCGAGACCCAGGACGCGGGACACAACACTACCCAAGCCGTTGACAGCCTCACCGTTTCGGTGGGATAAGAATTTAAATTGACCGACTCTTAGGGAGGAGATCCGATTATGGCTCACGATGTAGTCATCAAGAACGGAACCGTCATCGACGGCACGGGCAGTCCGGCTTTTGCAGCCGACGTTGCCATCGACGGCGGTAAGATTACCGCCATAGGCAAAGACGTAGGATCAGGTAAAAAAGAAATAGACGCCAAAGGCAATGTGGTCGCGCCCGGGTTCATCGACTCGCACACCCACATGGACGCGTTCGTCGTGCAGTATCCGAACGGCAATCCGGTGGTGAACTACGGCGTGACGAGCATCGTCATCGGCGACTGCGGCGCTTCGTGCGCGCCGGTACCGCCCAAGCCCGAGCCGCGCCAGGTGCTGGTCCAGTATCTGCGCCGCGTGCTCGATAAATATGTCGACGACAAGGACTGGCGCTGGAACACCTTCGGCGAGTATTTGAATTATCTCGAAGGCAAAGTCGCCATCAACGTGCTGCCTCTCATGCCCCACTCTCCCGTGCGTTTGACGGTCATGGGCGAGGCCGCCTATCAGCGCGCCGCCAATCCGGAAGAGTTGCATTCGATGAAAAACATGGTCCGCGAAGGCATGGAGCTTGGCGCCATCGGCTTTTCCACCAGCCCGCGCGGCGGCCCGGCGATTCACGCCGGCACCCCGAGCACGTTTGCCGAGCATGACGAAATTATCGAGCTTGCAAACGTCGCGGCTGAGTATGGCGGCTGCTTCCAATTCAACGGCTTCCAGATGATCCTCCAGCCGGAATCCGGCGTGCCGGAGATGCTGACGAAAATCAAAACGCTGCAGATCGGCAATGAGTTTCGCGTGCGGCCCGGCGCGAAAGCGGCCGGGATGCAGTCGATCAAGTACATGGAAGACGCGCAAAAACGCGGCCAGGATATCTACGGCGTGGTCATCCCCTACCAGCACATTCGCCGATTCAACCTGGATGATTGCTTCTTGTTCAACGGCCTGCCGACTTGGGAAGCGATCAAGAACTCGAGTGATCTCAAGAGCAAGCTGCAGGACAAAGATATCCGGCGAAAAATCGAGCAGGAACGCATCGCCTGCCAGGGCAAGCTCGAATTTCCCGAGTGGCACGGTTGGGATCGCGTCGTGTTCGAGCATCTGGAAAAACCCGAACTGAAGAAACTCGAGCTCAAGAACGTGGAAGAAATTTCGCGGCTCACGGAAAAAGCTCCGGTGGACGCTTTCTTTGATACCTGGCTCGAGGACAATCTAAACTCGGCGATCTGCTACCACGGCCTTGCCAACGCTCATCCCGAGTTGCTGGCCGAGATGATCAAATCCGACACCAGCCTCATTGGCACGGACGTGGGCGCGCATCTCGACCGATTCTTCTGGCACGGCGCGCCGACCAGAGTGCTGGGCTATTGGACGCGCGAAAAGCACCTGTTCAGTCTCGAGCAAGCGGTGCACAAATTAACCGGCTTCGCGGCGAACAAACTGCGCCTCAATCGCGGCGTCCTCAAAGAGGGCATGCCAGCCGACGTGACGGTGTTCGATGCCGACAAGATCGACGATCTCGTCAGCAAAAAACTTCCCGACACGGTCGATGCCAACGAAGTGCGGCGCCATCCGCCCGGCATGAAAGCCGTGCTAGTCAACGGCGCCACGGTCGTCGAAGGCGGCGAGTGCCTGGATGTTTTCCCTGGCAAAGTGCGCCGCCAGCAGTTGTGCCTGCCGCACTGACGCCGCCGCTCAATATCCGCATTCTTCCTCTCATCCTCACCCTCTCCCGTCGGGAGAGGGTTGGGGTGAGGGCGAAAGTCACCTCGCAGTACTCAAAAGCTAATTAAAAAAGAAGGAATCCCATCGCCATGAAAGTCTGTGCCATCGACGTTCACCATCATTACGTGCCCAACAGCTTGTTGGAAGAAACCAAGAAAAACGGCAAGCATCTCGGCGTTGAGCTGATCGAGAAAGACGGCCAGAAATCGCTTGCCTTCGCCGGCGGGCCGCCGTTCGTGCTGCATCCGGAGCTGCCGGCCATCGACGAGCGCCTCAAGATGATGGCGGATTCGGAGCTGGCGATGGCCGCG
>CAMLCX010000360.1 GCA_946478635.1 uncultured Pseudomonadota bacterium | reverse complement strand
GATCATTGGTTTCTATTTGTTGATCGTCTTGGTCGGCTTCATGCTAGCGGCGCCGCTTTTCGTTTTCGGCTACGGCAAATTTTACGGCGCGCGCTGGCCGCTGGCCATCGGACTCAGCGCCCTCGCCTGGAGCTTTGTCTACGGCATCTTCGAAAAAATCCTTCACGTGCCTTGGCCCGCGCCGCTCATTCAGTCGCTCTTCTAGAACCAAGAATCGCCGATTGTCATCCCAACTCCTTGGAAGGGACTCCGCCAGGAATCTTTCTTTGTTTAAAATTAGTTTGGCGCATGAACGCGTGTGACGGCACGCTGGCAAACGTTTACTGCTTACGATAATAACGGATAGGAGGTTTTTCATGGTTTCCCCCAGGCTCGGTGTAAAGATGAGTGCCGCAGACGCAAAAGCTTACATCGATGCCGTCAATCAGAAAGTCGTGCAGCGCTGGCGCGAGCGCGTCACCGAAGGTCCGTTCATGAAACAATTTCTCGACGGTATGCTGCCACTGCCGGCGATCAAATTGTTTTTTCAGAACTGGGGCAACTTTACCGTTGAGATCAACACGCTGGTATCGGTCTCCTATCACAAGCATATCGGTTTCTTTAAACGTCATCCCGACCTCATGGGGCCCCTCGGTTCAAAAATCGCCGACGAATTTATTCATCCGAAGCCGCCGGGGCATGTGCTCGTCATGCTGCAAACCGCCGAAGCCCTGGGACTCACTCAAAATCAGATTCTGCGCGAGCCCATGCTGCCCGAGTGTCGCGCTATTTTGGATTTCAAGCGGCAGCTCATGTGGGAAGGAACCGTCGCCGAGTGGTGGTTTTCCATGCTGACCGAAGAGCCCATCGGCCACTGGTCCGCCATGTGGTTTAGGACTCTGACTGAGAAATATGGATTCACCAAGCAGCAAGCGGTGTATTTTTCCACACACGAAGAAGCGGATTTGCAAGAACATGAAGGCGGCGTTATGGGCCACGGCAGTTTCAACAAACTCGTCATGCAGCGGATTCTCGAAGACGGCTACGCCGATACGCGCGAAGGCTATAACTTGGAATATTGCGCCCTCGCCGCTGTCGACCTGTACGGTGTCATGCACCGCGCCGCAGTGGAATTAGCTCAATAAAAACCGTTTTGAGTTTCGTGTCTTGGATTTCGGGTTGAGGAGGGGAAACTCGAGACTCAAGACTCCAAGCTCGAAACCGCGACATAAGGAGCGATCAATGACCCCAGCCAATCACGACCTGCGCGCATGGCTAAACGAAATTGAAAAGATCGGCCAACTGCGCCGCATCTCGGGCATTCCCTGGGACAAAGACATGGGCGGTCTCGTTGAGATGATCCTCGAGCGCAACAAGCACGCGCCGGCGCTGCTCTTTGAGAATATTCCCAACGCGCGCCAGGACATGCAGATTCTCTGCAGCCAGATCGACGGCATCGAGCGCCTCGCTCTAGCCATGGGCACGGACCCCAAGGTCGGCATCACCGATTTCATTCAGTCGTGGCGCCGCAAAGTCAGAAACTTTCAACCCGTGGAACCGCAGTATGTAAAAGATGCGCCGATCTTCGAAAACCGCGTTGAGAAAACTATCGATCTCGAAGCATTTCCCATCCCGCGCTGGCATGAGCTCGACGGCGGACGCTATATTGGCACTAACGATTTGGTGATCACCCAGGACCCCGAAGAGGGATGGATCAATGCGGGAACCTATCGCGTCATGCTGCAAGGGAAGGACGCGCTTGCGCTCTACATTTCGCCGGGGAAACATGGCGGCCTGCACCGGCGGAAATATTTCGACATGGGCAAGCCTTGCCCGGTGGCCATGTCGTTCGGCCATCATCCCCTGCTTTTCATTGCCGGCTGCACCGACGTGCCGGTCAAGATGAGCGAATTCGCCTACGCCGGCGGCGTGCTCAATGAGCCGATTCAGCTGGTGCGCGGTCCCCATACCGGCTTGCCGATTCCGGCATACTCGGAGATCGCCATCGAAGGCGAGTTGCATCCCGGCGACAACCTACCCGAAGGCCCGTTCGGTGAATGGCCGGGCTACTACGCCAGCGACACACGGCCCGAACCGGTCGTGCGCATCAAGGCGCTCTATTACCGCAACAATCCAATCCTCTGCGGTGAACCACCGCTCCGCCCATCGGCAAATCAAGGTTTTCATCGCTCCATCCAGCGCTCGGCCCTGATCTGGAATGCGCTCGAGGACGCCGGCGTGCCCGACGTCAAAGGCGTGTGGCTCCACCCCTCGGGCTACCGCTTTTTCTCGATTATCAAAATCAAACAGCGCTATCCGGGGCACGCCAAACAGGCCGCGTTGATCGCGAGCCAATGCCGGCCGGGCGCTTACCTCGGCCGCTACATCGTCGTCGTCGACGACGACATCGACATCTACAACCCTGACGATGTGATCTGGGCGATGTCGACACGGTCCGAGCCCGAGAACATCGACGTCATCCGCCGCTGCTGGAGCGGCCCGCTCGATCCGGCGATTCCCCGCGAGCGCAAGGGCTTCAACTCGCGCGCGATCATCGATGCGACCAAACCGTACGAATGGCGCGATCAATTTCCCGCGGTCAACGCCGTGAGCGATGACTTCAAAGCCGCGCTCGACAAGAAATACGCGATGCTGCTTAATGAACTTGCCGGGCGGGCGCACTGACATTGTCTAAATGTTCCACAGCAAGCGCACGCGCCTAGCCCAGGAATCACGCGCGCCGTGCAACGCTGACAGAATCGGAGGTCCGCAGTGAAAAAACTTGTCGTCATTGTCTCGGCGCTTTTGTTGCTGGCGGTAAAAATCGACACCGCGCAATGCCAGCCAAACTCGCTCATTTTGGGCTACAGCGGTTCCGGTATCAGCACGGATTTGCGCCGCGTGATGGACCTGGAGAAAATCTGGGAGAAGCACGGTCTCCATATCAAAGCCGTTTATTTCAATAGCGGCAGCGTTCTGACCCAGGCAATGGTCGGCGGCAACATCGCGTTTTCGGATTCCGGTGTCCCGGAAATGCTCGCTCTGCCGGTCTCAGGCATCCTCGATACCAAAATCATCACCGTAAACATCAATCGGCTGGAGCATATTTTTGTCACGCGCAAAAATGTCGCCAAAGCCGACGATCTCAAGGGCAGGCGCATTGCAGTCAGCCGCTTCGGCTCGGCATCGGATCTGACCACGCGAATGGTGCTGCGTTCTTGGAAGCTCGATCCGGAGAAAGACGTGGTGCTGTTGCAATCCGGCAACACGCCGACGCGCATGACCGCGCTGATCGCCGGCCATGTCGACGGCGCGCTCGTAAGCCCGGAGAGCCTGCACAAAGTTTTGGCCAGCGGCTGCTGTCGGGCGTTGGCCGATCTTTCGGAGCTGCCGCTCGAGTTCGCCCGGTTCGGCGTTACCGTGCCGGGCTCGCTCATCCGCAATCAACGCGATACCGTGCGCCGGATCGTCACGGCCTACATCGAAGGCATCCATGCGTTCAAGACAAAACCGAAGCTGGCCTTTAAAGTGCTCGAAGAAGAAGGCGTCAAAGATCCGGTCATCGCCAAAGAGATCTATGCGCGACTGAGCTTCAGCATGCGCGATTATCCCATCCCGGAACCCAATGGCATTCAGAACGCCATCGACTCCCTCGGCCATCCAAACGCTCGCAACGTCAAACCCGCCGCCGTGATGGACACGAGCATCATTGAGGAAGTAAAAAGATCCGGCTTTATCGACAAACTCTATAAACGTTAGCGGCCCAGGACAGCCGCGTTCGCCGCGCACTCGCAGTTAAATAACAAAAGGCTGCTCACACGGACTGAAGATTTTTCTCTCTTCTGTGCGTTTTTGTCCCTAGTAGACCCGCGCCTTCGCATTTCTGCAAGGCTATTACGAGAAAAATTAACGACTTGGCCAACGTGCCCTATTTGGCATATCGTTTGCTCCACTGTTTGCCCAGAAATTCCGCTGACGGGTCAGCCACGACGTAAGCGTCCCTAAAAGAAACGCTAATGATTTATTCGAATTCCAATAGCCTAAGCGGATCTCAGCTCTTTCCTAGTTTTGACGCCCTTTCACTTTCCTCCATCACCAAGTCAGTCGTCGATGCCCCTAAAAAGGACACCATCATTAGGCTTCGATGGTTGATCATTACCGTTGCCTCGTATCTCTTGCTGTTCGCGCAGGAAACATTGCTGACAGTCGATTTGGTCCATGTCTTTGTCCTGCTCTATATCGCAACCAACGCGTCTTTGTACCCCCTAGAGGCCAGGTCTTTCGATTCACTTCGCCTTCTCGCAACGCTGGTTTTTGTTGACACTCTCTTATTGAGCTTCGCGCTGATCGTTGCCGGCCAGCTCGGCAGTGATTTTTACCTTTCCTATTTTCTGATCATCATCATGGCCGGCTTTTGGAAAGATTTGCGCTGGTCGCTCGGTTTCGCCATCGTGCTTTGTATTTTCTACAGCTTGCTTCTTTTCATCGCTGAGAGCTTGACGACGCAATTGCTTCTGCGCGTGCCGTTCGTGTTGGCGGCTTCGATCTTTTACAGCTATTTTGTCCAACTGCTAAACGATGAACAGGTGCGCAGAGAAAAGGCGGAGACGGAAGCGCGTCGCGACTTCCTGACCGGCTTACCCAACCGGCACGCCTATCAGGAACGAATGAGTCAGGAAGGCGAACGTTCGAAACGGTATTGCCGAGACCTCGCGATCTTGATGGTCGATATAGACAACTTCAAGTTGGTCAACGATGTGCTTGGCCACGAATGGGGCGATATCGTGCTTCAAAAAATGGCGGCGCAATTGAGCAAGAGCATTCGGGTCGTAGACTTCGTTGGGCGCATCGGCGGCGAAGAATTCGTCATTATCCTCCCCGAAACCAACCTCGACGGCGCAATCCAAGTGGCGAATAGATTATTGACTGCAATTCGGGAAAACCCGGTTGAAACAAAAAAAGGGCTTCTCCCCGTGACGGTGAGCATCGGTATCGGCTCAGGTGTCATTGATCATGGCACCGACGAAAGACAACTGATGTTGGACGCCGATCAGGCGCTTTATCATGCAAAGAATGGCGGTAAAGATCGATACGAGACACTCCGTGCAGACCGCGAGCCGGAGCGCTTATTAGCCGCTAACGACCAAACCCGTTGATCCTGCGTTTTCTCGTTTGAAGCCGGCGACGGTGATTCGCCAGCTGTCTTCGTTTTGACCCGCCACAACGGGGAAATAGTAACTCACTCGATCCAAGAGCCCTGAGTATTTCCGCAAAACTTTCTCCGGCAGGTCCGACCACGAGCCGCGCAACGCGAGCCGGTCGAGCATTTCGTCCGTGATTAATGACGGCATTTCACTCCAACGGCCGCCCGCGGCGAAAGATTTGAGTTGATCGGCGATGTCGCCCCAGCCTTCGAGATCGAAGACCG
>CAMLCX010000359.1 GCA_946478635.1 uncultured Pseudomonadota bacterium | reverse complement strand
ACCACCGAGATCTACACTCTTTCCCTACACGACGCTCTTCCGATCTACGATCATGATGCCGTTTTTCTTGACGATGCCCATGAGCATGAACATGCCGACAAAAGCATAGAGCGATGCCTGCTCGCGAAAAAGAAAAAGCGTCAACAGCCCGCCGACCAGAGCCGTGGGCAATGTCGACAGGACCGTCAGCGGATGGAGGTAGCTCTCATAAAGAATCGCCAGGATGACATACATGACGAAGACCGCCAGGATCATAAGCACCGTCAAGTCGCGCACCGTGTTGCTGAAGGTCAGCGCTTCACCTTGTAAACTCGCGCGCAACGACGGCGGCACGATCTCAGCCGCGGCCTTGGCGATGAAATCGGTGGCCTCGCCGATGGCGACGCCGGGCTTGAGGTTAAAGAATAGCGTCATGCTGGTGAATTGATTGAGGTGGTTGACCGCCTGGGGGCCAAGAGAGCTTTTCCAGTTCACCAGCGCATTGAGCGGCACCAGCCGCTTGCCGTCGTCGGAGCGAATGTAGAGCAGCGCCAGATCTTCCGGCGTTTCCCGCGCTTCGTCTTTGGCTTCCAGGATCACCTGATATTGATCGGCGGGCTTCTTGATCAGGTAGAGATAGTTCTGCGAGTAGGCGTTGCGCAAAAGCGTGAGAATACGCGCCTCGGAAACGCCGTAAATCTTGGCCTGCTCGCGGCGCAGCTCGATATCGAGGCTCGGCGTCTCGTTGAAATAATCCGAAGAGACCGTCAGGAAACCGGGAAACGTATACATCTTGGCCTTGAGCTTTGCGCCTGCGTCGTAAACTTGATCGGGATTCACCCCGGAGATCGAGAACGCATATTGGCCCTGATTCTGATTGGTCGCCCCGGTGCTGATCTCAAGCACCGGAAACGGCCGGAGAAACGCCATGACGCCGGGAACCGCGCTCATGGCGCCCATCAGCTTGGCGACCTCCTCATGAATCGGCGGCCGCTGGCGGGCCGGCTTGAGAAAGGTGAACACAATGCCCTGGTTCGAGGCGATGAATTGACTCAGACCGGTGACCTCGATAGTCGCCATGACATTGGGGTTCTGCAGGAGCACGCCGTCGACCTGATCCTGAATGGCGCGCATCTGATCGGGCGAAGAACCCTCGCGGCCGATGAAAACACCGGTGACGACGCCGCTGTCGCCCGGCGGCAAAAAAGCTTTGGGCACGGTTATAAAAAGCCATACGGTGCCCGCCAGACATACCAGCCAGGTCAGGGCCGATATCCAGCGGTGCATGAGGAACCAAGAAAGCGATCTGCCGTAAAAACCGAGAACCCGTTTTTCCATGGCGCCGATCCTTCGCTCCATCCAGGTGCGCGCCGCGCCCGCACCGCGCTCCTTGAGCAAGCGCGCGCACATAAGCGGAGTGAGCGTCAGTGAGACCAGACCGGAGGCGATGATCGAGACGACGATGGTGACAGCAAACTCGCGAAAGATCCGGCCCACCAATCCGGACATGAAAACCAGCGGAATGAACACCGCCGCCAGCGAGATTGTCATGGAAACGATGGTAAAACTGATTTCCTTCGCGCTGCCCAGCGTCGCCTCCAAAGCGTTCTCGCCACGCTCCATGCGGCGCACCGTGTTTTCCAGGAACACGATCGCATCGTCGACTAGGAAGCCAATCGCCAAAGTGAGCGCCATCAGTGAAAGATTATCCAGGCTGTAGCCCAAAAACCGCATGGCTATGAAAGTCAGCAGCAGGGAGATCGGTAGAGCCACCGCGGGAATCAGCGTGTCGGTGGCGCGGCCAAGAAACAAAAAGATGACGAACACCACCAGAACGAAGGCGATCAACAGCGTTTCCTGGACATCGTTAACCGAGTTGACGATGCCCCGCGAACGATCGTAGAGCGGCGTAATGAGCACCGATCCGGGCAGCTCGGCGCTGATCTGCGGCAAAACGGCGCGAATACTATTGGCCACTTCCACCGCATTGGCGCCCGCCTGGCGAAATACCGCCAGCACCACGGTGGCTGCAGGCACGGGATAGCCGCGCGCCCAAAAACGCATGTTGAGCCGTTCGTCCTGAACCGACTCGCGCACCGTCGCCACGTCGCGCAGGTAAATCGGCGCGCCGTGGTTCGAACCGACGATGAGATTGCTGTAGGCCTGGGCGCTGTCGAGCTGACCCTGCGGCCGCAGTAGCGTCGTCCCGGTATGCGCATCGAACTGGCCTGCTCCGGTATAGCTCGTGCCGCTTTTAATCGCCGCGGACAAATCATCGACGGAAATATTGCGCGCCCACATGGCGGAGGGATCGGCCTTGACGCGAATCGCCGACTTGGTGCCGAACACGTTTACGCGCGAGACGCCTGGCAGGATGCTGATGCGCTGGCCGATCTGCGTGCTGCCGTAATCGTAGAGTTGCCCGCGCGTAATCGAGTCGCTGGTCAGCGCGATGTACATGATCGGCTGATCGTTGGGATTGGTCTTGGAAAAAGTCGGCGGCGACGGCAGGTCCACGGGCAGGCTGCCGGTGGCTTGCGTGATCGCGGTTTGCACGTCGGTGGCGGCAGCGTCGATGCTCTTGCTGAGAGCGAATTGCAGGGTCAGGCTGGTATGGCCCTGGGTGCTCTTGGAGGTCACCAGCTCCAGTCCATTGATTTGCATGAACTGGCGCTCGAGGGGCGTGGCGATGTTGTTCGCCACGGTTTCGGGACTGGCGCCGGGGTAGTCGGCCTGCACCTGAATGACCGGATAATCCACCGCCGGCAGGTCGTTCACCGGCAAACGGAAATAACTGAGTACGCCGAACAGGATCACTGAAACGGTCAATACCGTGGTGAGAACCGGCCGGCGAATGAACGGCTCGGAAAAATTCACGAGTCTCCCGTTTTGGCGGCAGGCGGCGTGCTTGGCGGACTGGCGGCCTGGATGATTTTGACTTTGCCGCCCGGAGTCACGCCGACTTGGCCTTTGACCACGACTCGTTCACCGGCTGCGACACCGTCATCGATCACCACGAGATCGCCCTGGCGCTGGCCCACCTTGACCGGCCGCTGTTCGGCCGACGAATCCTTTTTAATGACGTAGACGAACGACCCTTTGGCGGATAATTGCGGCGCCTCGGCGGGAACCAGAACGGCGTCCCGGCGCGTGCTCAATATAAGCCGCACTCTGGCGAATCGACCGGGCCAGAAATACCGGTCGCCATTGGCCACCGTCGCGCGCAGCTTTACCGTCCCCGTGCCTTCTTGCACGGCATTGTCGAGAAAAGTGAGCTTGCCCTCGCGCGGCTTGGCGCCGTCGTCCGGCAAGCGCACATCGACGCGCAAGCTGCGATTGGCCATGTTGCGCTGCACCGCCGTCAACTCGTTTTCGGTAACCGTGAAATCCGCGTAAATCGGATCGAGCCGCTGAATGACCAGGAGAGATCCGGTGTTGGCCGACACCACGTTGCCGACATCGACGACGCGTTGCCCGGCGCGGCCGTTGATCGGCGAGCGAATGGTGCAGTACTCCACATTCAAGCGCGCGCTGTCGACTGCGGCGCGGTTTTGCTGCACCTGCGCTTCGGCCAAGGCCACGGCATTTTTCTTGGTGTCATAATCCTGGCGCGAAACCGCGCGCGGATCGGTCAAGCTCTCGACGCGCGCGAAATTCACCCGCGCCAATTCAAGCGCGGCGCCGGCCTGGGCCAAATTAGCCTCGGCTTGATTCAGTTGAGCCTGATAGGGGCGCGGATCGATGGTGAAGAGGAGGTCGCCGATTTTAACATCGGCGCCGTCGGTGAAATGTATTTTAGTGATGCGGCCGGAAACCTGAGGCTGGATCGACACCACCTCCCGGGCAGTGACCTTTCCCACCGCATCAATATAAATGGGGACGCTTTCGGTGACCGCCGCGGCAACCGTTACCGGCGCCGGCGGTCGCTCGAAAGACGGCTGAGAATTTTCCCTGCACCCGGAGAACAAGCCCGCCGCGACGAGCGCGGCGAGCGTTGCACCTTGGATCCAATGCCGCGTGACTTTGCCATCTGTCACGAAGACCTCTGGCTTACGCGACTAGGCGTTGCTCGACGCTAGCGTTCCCATGTTGCTTGGTTTGCCCCGCTTTGCGCGCGCGCGTCTCCCACTGCCGCAAACCACGGCGAATGTAATTGGGCTCGAGGTTCAACATCAAGCAAACCGAAACGAAGGAGCAGAACCAGCTCGAATCGTCGCTGAACAACCATTCCCTGGCTTCCTCATGAAGGGCGCGCCGCTTGCCGGCCGAGACGAACAGGTTCTCCTGATAGCAGCGCACGCCGTCTTCAAGAATGGCCAGCAAAAGAATACGCTCCGGCTCGAGCGGAATTTTCCGGCGAAAATTAGCGGCGTAATCTTCTCCGAGAAGAGTGTCGGGCTGGAATAAAGATCCGATCCTCTCGTCCATGCCGTGAGTCCGCTGCGGAGCGCCGTTTTCGTTATTACCCTGCGATTTCATCTTTCCTCCGAATATAAAAAATAATATTAGTAAATCTTCACTTACTAGTCTAAATTTTAAACCAACCGCTCAGCTGGCGAGCAAGCGTAACGCCTTAGGACTATAGTAGCGCCGTACGGCCTCTTGTTTAAGGCCGATGCCCAATAATCCGAACCAAGTCGCCTGCGAGACCAGATCGTCCCGCGAAACCTTGTAATCGATGGCCGGCATCTTCGGCTGCAGGTGAAGCATCAGCGAAAATGCGACATGCTGGACCAACCAAACACAGAGATCACGCCGGATCGGCACATCGTGCATTTCCCCGGCCTTCGCCGCCGCATGCAGGCATGCTTCAAATTTCTTGACCCAGGCGGAAGCGAGCTTCTTGTGCATTAACCTGACGAATTCGCCGTCGCCTAATAAACTGCGCACCAGGAGCGAATTCAGCGCCGCCCGATGCAAATCGCCACTACGGCCGAGCACGTAGTGCGAGATCATGAAATGCGCCATAACCACAAGAGTCGAAGTCGACGCTTCGAGCTCGAGAATGCGGGTGGCTTCGGCGAATGTCGGACCCTTGGCGCAGCCATCGAGCATCGCCGCGTAAAGCAACTCTTTGCTCGGAAAATGTTTGTAAAGCAGCGCTTCCGAAACTCCGGCAGCCTTGGCGAGCTCGCGCGTGGTCGTACCGTCGAACCCCTTCTCCGCAAATACATCTCGCACCGCCTCGACAATCGCCTCTTTCCGCTCCTCCGCGGAGAGCCTGTGTGCGTTTGACATTAATGGTTAGTTAGCATTTACTCACCGAATCTGTCAAGAGTTTTTTTGGCGAAAAATTCAACCTCCCTGGGCAGCTTGCCAACTTCTTGTTTTTAGACAAGAATTTTCCGGCGTGAAAGGACTCGTTATGCCACGTCCGACCAACCCCTATGACAAGACGCACATGGAATCGTGCTTCAACACGTTAAAGAAAATATGAGGGAGTCCATCG
>CAMLCX010000358.1 GCA_946478635.1 uncultured Pseudomonadota bacterium | reverse complement strand
CATCATGGTCGCGGGTTTCAAAGAATACTTTCTCAGCTGACCGCCCGCTCGCGCCTACAAAAAAGCCCCGAACTCGTGCGCCAGGTCCGGGGCTTTTCTCTGACAGGAATCAGGTTATCTGCCGGGGCCGTAGTGATGACGGCGCCAGTCCCGGCGGTCAAGACGATTGTTAATCCGGTCGCCGACTCGATCGTAACGCCGTTCGGCATAAGTTCCAAACCGATCTAAATGACTGTCGATCCAATCGCCGCGCCGGTCCATTCTCGCATTGATTCGGCCGCCGCGCAGATCCAGGCGCTGGTCGATGCGATCACCCCTGCGATCCAGACGGTCCGCAAGCTTGGTTTTGCCTTCAGCGCGCGCCCTGTCCGCCAGTGTGTCGAGCCGGTCATTGATGCGATCACCCTTGGCATCAAGCCGTTCGTCAATTCGATCTCCTCTGGCGTCGAGCCGATCGTTGATGATATCGCCGCGCGCATCAAGACGTTCATGAATCCTTTCGCCTCGGACATCGAGCGTGCGATCGATGCGGTCGCCGAGCCGGTCGAAAAATCCATCCGTCGCCATTACGGGAACTGCGCTGCCGATCGTCAATACTGTGAGCCCGATCATTATGCTTTTTTTCATTGTGCCAACACTCCTGTTTGTAGATTTGAGCCCTTGTAGCAATTGGACGCGGACTCGCCGCGGATGGTTTACATTGGCCTGCCGCTTTTTGTGACGATCCTCCTGCTCTCTCTGGAAACCTCCGCGATTCCCGGGACTTGACGAATTTGGGCCGGATAATCGATGACTCCGATTTCGGGTCAATTTGCTTGACAGCATAAATAATCTCACTTACAGATTGCTCACGGGGATTTTACCGATGCGGAGATTTTTGAACTATTTAAGGTGCCGCAATCTGCGATTCTTGCTCACCGCGGCGCTTGTTCTGCTCGCGCCGCCTGCCGGCGCTGAATCGCTGCGCATCGCTTACACTTCGATTGCCGTCGTTTACGGACCTTTGTGGCTGACCAAGGAAGCCGGGATATTCAAAAAATACAACATCGAACCCGAGTTCATTTACATCGCCGGCGGCCCGCCCTCGCTGCAAGCGTTGATCGCGGGCGATGTGGCCATCTCCTTTACTGCGGCGGGCGCCACGGTTGCGGCGAACTTGCAGGGTTCCGACGCCGTTCTGCTCGGCGCGAGCATCGATTCCTTGCCATTCGAGCTCTGGTCGGCGCCGAACATCAAAGAGCCCGGCCAATTGAAAGGAACCAAACTTGGCGTGAGCCGCATTGGCGCCACCACCGACTTCGTCGCTCGCTATTTGCTCAAAAAATGGAATTTGCAGCCCGACAAGGATGTGGCGATTTTCCAAACCGGCTCCGGCCCGCAAATATTCGCCGCCTTGAAAGGCGGTTCGGTGCAGAGCGGTGTGCTCTCCACCGGACCGGAAACTCTCAGCGCGGAAGCGGCGGGATACTTGAGGCTCGCCGAAGTATCGAGCTCCGGACTCGTCTATCCCTTCGGTCCGTTCGCGGCGCGCCAGGCGTTTCTCAAGAGCCAGCCCGATTTGGTGGGTCGCTTCATGAAGGCCTACGTCGAAGGCATTCATCGATTCAAGACTGACAAGTCCGCAGCCCTCGCGGTGCTGGAAAAATACACCAAACAAAAGAGCACGCTGGCAACGGAAAAAATCTACGAAGTCTACGCGACGAAATATTTCAAGCGCGCGCCCGAAGCCACCCCTGCGGCGATCCAAACCATACTTGAAGAGATTTCCGCCAGTCGTCCGCTGCCCGCGGGCATTGCGCCGCAACGTTTTGTCGAATCACGATTTATTCGCGAGCTCGTAAACAGCGGCTTCGTGGATTCGCTCTACAAGAATCGTTGAGCCTTGACGTTGGCGAAGGGAGATACCGCCGCGATGAAGATCATCACCCAGTCCCATGTGCCGCATAACACCGGCTGGTCGGCCGAAATGAGAAAAGACCAGGTCATTCGAATCACCGCCACGACTACGGTGGATTTCGTGTTCTTCAAATTGCAGAACCTGTGCGAACGCTTCGATCAGGCGCGCACCAAGGTTTACAATATGACGCTCTTTGTCACGGCGGGCCACAAACTCATGGGACGGGACAACCAGCACATGATGACCATCGCCTACGACGGCAACAAGACCGGCACCCACGATTTGCAAAAAGGCATGTGCAGCGGCTACCGATTTCGCCTGGCGCAACAGGAGAACCGGCTCGCCGAATACTACCCGCGCGCCATCAAAGAAATTCCGGATCACGGCTGCTATGAGAATTTATCCAAGGCGCTGGCGCCCTACGGCATCATTCCCGAGGACATCCCGAGCCCGTTCAATCTCAACCAGCACATGACCATTGACGGCGTGACCGGAAAAATGGAACACACGCAAGTCCGGCCGCCCGCAGGCAACTACATGGATATACGCGCGGCGATGGACCTGCTCGTGGCCCTGAGCGCGTGCCCCGATCTCGCCGTCGGCGGCAAACCGGTGGACGTAATGATCTACCAGCCTTGATTCATTCGCGTCACGCATAGGAGTACGGCCATTTCAATCGTCATCGTCCCCATGCCCTACGGTGCCCTGGATCAGCAGCGGCTATCCCAGGCATCCCGAACCAGCGTCGAGAAAGCGCTCGACTGGTGGCAAAAATCGATGCAGACATCGAAGCACAAGACCTACTTTGTGCTGGCCGGCTATGATCAGGATCACGGTCAGGAAATGAAGCTACGCCGCGAGATCGTCGAGCGCTCGATACAGGAACCGGAGCTCTTGAGCAACATCGTTGAGATCAGCGCCAAGAACGAAGTCGGGCTGGCACAAAAAATCGCGCGTGTGCGCGCCATTGTGCCCGTGGAAACCATCACGGTGTTCGTCGAATCGCGCAACGCCGTCAGCGTCAAGGCAATATTCAGGAGAAAGTTTGGCAAGACCTTGCAAATTCGCAGGTTCAAAGCAGATTTCGAATTCAATCACCAGTGGATCACGACTTCGTCGTCGTTCGCGTGGTTTTCGCGCAATTGGTTTTTGCGGATTTGGTTTGAACTGAAGCGGCGGATGGGACGCGGAATGCGCAAAAGGATTCGCTACTGGTTCAAGTCTTGAACGGAGTGATGGAGTATTGGAGTACGGCGGTGGTGGGAGGCCCAACACTCCATGACTCCAATACTCCAGCCTGACTGCTCACGCTACTTTCGACACGCGCTCGCGCGCCGGTTCCACCGAGAATTCTTTCTCCAACCACCAATGGGCGATCTCGCTGCCGGTGGCGAACCATACGCCCTTGTGCGATTTCATGTAGCCGATCAACTCGGACAATATTTTCGCCCGGCCAGGCCGGCTCGAAATATAGGGGTGAAACTGAAACGGGCAAAACGTCGGCGCCCGGCTCGACTCTTCGTAGAACTGATCGAACATGCCCTTCCAGATCACCAGCGTGTCATTGGGATTTCCCGAATCGCGGTGGCCGTAAGTGCGGCCGTCGCCGAACGGTTGGCGCGGCAACTCAACGAGCTTTTTCTTGCCGTTCTGCCACACGAACGGCAGATCGTGCGAAAAAGAGTTGCTGTTCCACAAATAAGCCTGATCCAAAAGCAACTCCAAACTATTCGGACTTTGAGTGCAGGAGCGCCAGCCGAACGGCCGCTTCTTGGCGCGATTTAAAATCATATCGGTGGTTTTTTTGATGACCTCGCGTTCCTCATCTTTGCTGAGGTCGCGCGCCACTTCGTGGTGGTAGCCATGCCCCGCGATTTCATGACCCTGAGCCGCTATGCTTGCCACCGCTTCGGGATAGCGCTCGGCGATCCCGCCGCAGGTCAGAAACGTCGCCTTCACTTCCTGGGTGGCCAGAAGCCGCAAGATCCTGTAGATGCCCGTCTGGGGCCCGTATTCGGCTTGAGTATATTCCTCATGATTCATTTTGCCGTTCTTATCCGGCCTGACATCCTCGCCGCCCTGAAAGTCGAAGCTCAGGAACACGGCGATGCGGGCATCGCCCGGCCAAAAAATTTTCTCCTTAGCGTGAAATTCTTGTAACGCCATCGGCGCCTCCTTGGGTTGTCGTCAGGTAGTCAATTGAGAACGCTCTCGCTCTCTCCTATCTCGCTGGCTTATTGTTAAACCAGCGATCTTTCACATGCAAGTTAAATGTCGTTTCGCGTTGTGAGCCTTGGCAAAAGATTGTATAGAGAGGCCGAATATCCTGGAGGTGGTCGATGTCCGGAGGCCAAAACAAATTCGATGTTGGCGGTGTGCTTTTAAACCAACCCTTTAAGATTCGACGGCTCGGCCACTTTGGTTTCAATCTGAGCGACATGGAAGCCGGAGTGCATTTTTATGTGGATCTGCTCGGTTTTCGCATTTCGGATACGATGGATTACTCGCGGCGCGCCAAGGATCCGGCGCAGGTCGCCGGGCTCGGCGACCCCAACGGATATTTCACGCGCTACGGCACCGACCATCATGCCATGGTGCTGTTCCCCAAACGCGTGCGCGATGCATTGGGGCGCCACGAGCAGCCGGGCATAACGGTCAACCAGATCACCTGGCAGGTCGGCAGTCTCGCCGAAGTCGGCAACGCGATCAAATGGTTCAACGAGCGCGGCATCAGGCAGCAGCGCTCCGGGCGCGACATGCCGGGATCGAACTGGCACACCTATCTGTACGATCCCGACGGCCAGAGCAACGAGCTTTACTACGGCATCGAGCAAATCGGCTGGAACGGCCACAGCAAGCCGCGCGCGATGTACGATCGCGGCTTCGACAAACCGCCGGAGCTGCCGCAGGTGGCGGAGTTCGATGAAGTCGAGCAAGCGCGCGCAAGCGGCGTCGATATTTTCTCCGGATATCGCCACATCGACAAGCTGCCGGCGACCTACGACGTCGACGGCGTGCTGCTGGCGCGCCCCTTCAAGATCGTTCGCCTCGGCCCGGTATATCTGTTCAGCGAAAATCTCGACAAAGCGGCGGAGTTCTACCGCGACACACTGGGCTTTACCTTGACCGAAGAGATTATTTACCGCCGCGAGCGCTGTTTATTCTTGCGCGCCAATACCGAACATCATTCCGTGGCGCTGTTTCCGCTGAAATTGCGCGAGGCGCTTGGCCTGAGCCCGCATTCAAAGTGCGCCGCTTTCGGACTGCAGCTCGCCAACTATCGGCAGCTCAAGAACGCGGTGAAGTTTTTCCGCGACAACGGCGTTGAAGTGACCGAATCCCTGCCCCATGAATTGCATCCGGGCATCGAATACGCCGCCACGGTGCGCGATCCCGACGGCCACACCATTCAGCTTTACTACGCCATGGAGCAGATCGGCTGGGAGGGCAAATCAAGACCCCATGACCTACGGAAGCCGCATAAGTTGAGCGAGTGGCCCGACGCATTGGACGACGACAATGCGTATCTCGGCGAAGCGTTCTCCGGACCGTGGGCAT
>CAMLCX010000357.1 GCA_946478635.1 uncultured Pseudomonadota bacterium | reverse complement strand
TCGAAGGATAGAAACACCGGCAGCAAAAACAAATAGCCGAGCGGCACGCAGGCCAGGCCGAAGACCCAGATCATACCGGCCATGCTAAAGGCGTTGAATACCAGTGTTTCGATTCCCAAGAACTGCTGCAACATCCCGTTCAAAATGCCGGACTTGGGCGCCAGCAACAGAATCCACGCGATGTTTTTCATGATCGTCGGCATCAAGATCGGGTAGAGCGGCATCAGTTCCACCAGCGTCTTACCCGGCGTATTGGTGCGCGCCACGATCCACGCCAGCAGGGCTCCCACTGCAGTGCCCAATAGCGCCGAACCCGCAGCGTAAACCACCGAGTTGCTGAGCATCGGCATGATATCTTTGTCGCCGAATACGCGCGCGTAGTTGGCCAGATTCAAGCCGACGTCGAAACCCAACCGGCCGCTGGTGAAGCTGCGCCACATGACAACCAACACCGGCGTGATGATCGCCGCGCCCGCAATGGCGCTGGCGAAGAGCGGCACAAGGGTTCCTTGCTTAAAGGCGATCTTGAAGGAATTTGTCAGAGCCGTAGCCTTACTCCTGGGTGTCCGAAAGGACACGAAATACAAACAAAGGGAAGTCTATCCAGCGCTACCAACCATAAGCGTTTCGAGCGAGCTTTTACTCTAATTGATAGCGATGAGGCTGATCGATGTGCGATCGATGCAGACAAAGGTCTTGCCGCCGTCGCCGTTGACATGAATCATCGGACAGAGCTTGTGCGAGGTAACGACGATTTCCTTCGAGCCTATTTGCACGCGATGATCGGTCAGACCGCCGCGGTACTCGCGGCTGGTCATGAGACCTTCAAGCACGTTCTCCGCGCCGTCGGGAAACTTTTCGTTGCTGAGCTTCACTTCAGTCGTTCGAATCACGACCTTGCACGCATCTCCCGCGGCCAAGCCCTTCGTCAGCGGCGATAACAGGTTCGCGCCGTTGAAATCCGGCACGTTGACCACGCAATCGTTGCCTTCGACTTTTACTACCTTGCCGTCGACCAGCATCGAGTGGCCGATAAATGAAGCGACAAAGGGATGCAGCGGCCGGTTGTAAATCTCGTCAGGCGCGCCGTACTGAAGGATCTTGCCGCCCTCCATCACCACCACCGCGTCGGAAATCGTAAACGCCTCTTCCTGGTCATGGGTGACGTAAAGCGCGCTGATACCGACTTTCTTGATCAAGCGCTTGAGCTCGACGCGCATTTCTTCGCGCAGCTTCGCGTCCAAATTGCTGAGCGGCTCGTCGAGCAGAATGAGCCGCGGCTCAAGCGCCAGACTGCGCGCCAGCGCAACGCGTTGCTGCTGCCCGCCGCTCAGCTGCGAGGGATACCTTTGCTCGCGTCCTTTGAGCCCCACGAGCTCAAGCGATTCCATCACTTTTCGTTCGATTTCGCCCGCGGCTCTTTTGCGCAGCTTGAGACCAAAGGCGACGTTTTTATAAACCGTCATATGGGGCCAGAGCGCGTAGTTTTGAAAAACAAAACCGATCGCGCGCGAATAAGGCGGCACGAGTATGCCGTGCTCGATCGATGTCTGAACTTTATCCGCGATCGAAATCGACCCCGCATCGGGCACTTCGAGCCCGGCGATCGACCTCAGAAGGGTCGTCTTACCGCAACCGGAAGGACCCAAAAAAGAGAGAATACCTTTATCAAATTCGAAACTGACATCATCGAGCGCTTTAACGTCTTTGAAGAGTTTGGTGACCCCTTCGACTTTTAAAATGGGCATAAATTGTCAATCCGCCGAGGCGCAAGAAATAGGCCAAGGATTGCGGCGTCGTAGAGTTTACTTATCCTAATTACTTGAAAAAAGGAAACATTCGGATTACTGGAAACATTTCTTACCATCCCGCAAAGCCTGGGGCGGGCCACTTGCTGCGGCGTCCGGCGCAGGCGGTGAACGATGAGTATAGCGACGTGCAAGGTTGCGCCTGCTTCCCAACTCGCGCCACCATCTCCGCCGCATCCGATAATCAATTTTGCGCAAGCCGAAACTTACCGGTTGATCAACCCGTCGTTCATCAGATAATGTCCGCGCTGTGAGTTGAAAGGAGGCGCGTCATGCCAATCGCAAAAGTCCGCGGTATTAACATGAACTACAAAGTCCTCGGCGAACAGGGTCCGTGGGTGGCACTTTCTCCCGGAGGCCGGCGCGACATCAGCGGCATCGAGCTGCTCGCCACTCGACTGGCGGCTGAAGGCCATCGCGTAGTGGTCTTCGACCGGCGCAACTGCGGCGCTTCCGACGTGGTCATCGACGGTGCTGAGTCCGAATACGAAATCTGGGCGGACGATATTCATGAGCTGATGTCGCAACTCGGCGCCCTTCCCGCGTTCGTCGGCGGCAGCTCATCGGGTTGCCGAACGGCGTTGCTATTCGCGCTGCGTCACCCCCAATCTGTTCGCGGCCTGCTGCTCTGGCGGGTCACCGGCGGGCGCTTTGCCTGCGAGCGCCTGGCTGAAGAGTATTATGGCCAATTTATCGAAGCCGCAAAAAAAAGCGGCATGGCCGCCGTCTGCGAGATGGAACATTGGAAAGAGCGCATCGAAGCCAGAGCCGAGAACCGCGACGCCCTCATGCAGATGAATCCCGCGCGTTTCATCGACGTGATGTCTCACTGGCGCGAGTATTTTCTCAAAGGCGCGGATCTGCCCGTTATCGGCGCCTCCGAAGAAGATCTCAAATCGATCAAAGTTCCGGCCTGCATCGTCCCCGGCAACGACAATACCCACGGCCGTCAAACCGGGGAAACCCTCGGCCGCCTCATAGCGAAAAGCGAAGTTCATGTTTTGTTTCCAAAGCACTATGACGAACCCTTGAGCCCGCGCGAGGAATGGGACGAAAAGGCGGGCGAAATGGCCGCGCTGTTCGCCGGTTTTATCAAGCGGTCCTCGACCATCGGAGCCTAATCAATCCACGAGAGCGAGGAGAGCAAATGATCGACGTAGTCGAAGCGACAAAAGAAAAAATGGTCTTGGTTTGCAAGGTGCTGCAAAAGCAGCGCGTCATCGACGGCTACGGCCACTTGACGGTGCGTCTCGCCGACGGGCGGATCCTCAGCACGCCGCACATGCCGCCCGGCAAAGTCGCTTTGCGCGATCTGATCGTCATCGACGCCGAAGGTAAAAAGCTCGAAGGCGCGGGCGAACCCAACGGCGAAACGCCGATGCACACGTCGATTTATAAAGCGCGGGCCGATGTCCAGTGTATCCTGCACTATCATCCCGACGAAGTAATCGCGGTCGCCGCCGCTGGCGAGGGAATCAAGGTTTTGTCCAACTCCGGCGTCCACTTTTACCGCGGCACGCCGATCTACGACTCGCCACTGCTCATCCGCACCCATGCGCTCGGCGACAAGGTCGCCGCCACTCTAGGCGACAAAAGCGCGGTGCTTTTGCGCGGCCACGGCGGCACGGTTGTGTCCCATAGTCTCGACAACCTGCTTCGGCTGGGTCTCGACCTGGTGCGCGCCGCAAAGTTGCAGATCATGGCGGCGCCCCTGGGAGCGCTTAAAACTCACAGCCGGGAAGAATGTGAACAAATGGTCAAAGGCCACGATCAACCAAATGCAAATCGGCGCTACATCGATTATTATATTTCCGAAGTCGTCGACTGACACCAGGGTTGGAGCATGCGTGTGATTCCAGGCGACGCATCGCAGACCGCCGGGGCTGCCAAATCTCTCTAGCGCGTCCGCTGCTTCATCGGCTTGGGCATCGGCTGAGACTTTTGCTTCTGGTTGTCCGACCGACGATCCGGTTCGGTCTTGGGCGTTGAAATCCTGCTGAAATCACGGTCACGGCCGTCCAAATCGTCGCGATACTTGGGGCCACACCCAACTGCGCCGACAAACAAAATGGTCGCGAGCATCAGCAGTTCGAAACAATCCGATAAGTTCTTGCGATTCATGTGAGCTTCCTCCCCTTTTTTTTTCGATCGATGCCTTCCCGGAGGCACGTCTCATAAAGGGTGAGTGGCGCGTTGAGATCAAAAGGTTCAAGCGCGCAAACACCGGCGGGCAGCAGATCCTGAGGAGACGACGAGGATGACCGGGGGCACTCATCAACGTGGGTACAGAAATGTTCGGCGAAAACTTCGTTGACCAGAACGTAAACAGAAGTTGCCGGCAAAGCGGCCCCGGCGAAGCCGTTATTGCCTGCAAAAATGAGATGATTTCGCAGTTTAATGCACATTCTCGCTGGCAGGGATGACCCTT
The DNA here is from genome assembly GCA_946478635.1 of uncultured Pseudomonadota bacterium. The sequence goes on along the minus strand of CAMLCX010000357.1, from coordinate 1,224 downwards.
CCGGTTGGAATAAAGCTTGCTCTCTCCTTTCACCGTTCGGGAAACAAACTTTATCCAGACAGGAGGCAGAACAATCATGTCGGACAGACCAAAAATTTGTATCGATCGCACTTTACCGAGCCAGACGATGCGCCCGCAGCAGACCATGCGGGCAAAGGGCCGCACTCGTGCCATATCGCCCATCGGAAAAGCCTGGATGAATGGCTCGACTTTGCGCGTTCGTTTCATCGGCGGCAGCGCGAGCGAGCAGGCGACCGCCCGGGAACAGGCAGGTTGGTGGGCCCAGGTCGCCAACTTGAAGTTTGATTTCAATAACGCGCCAAGCGCGGAAATCCGCATCGCCTTCGATCAGAACGACGGCGCCTGGTCTTATATCGGCACCGATTGCCGCGGCATTCCGGTCAACCAGCCAACCATGAATCTCGGCTTCCTTGACGGTGGCACGGCGGCCCATGAGTTTGGACACGCCATTGGGCTCGCGCATGAGCACCAGAATCCCCAGGGCGGCATTCAATGGAACGAACAGGTGGTTATTGAAGAGCTGGCGAAATCGCCGAATTTTTGGGACGAGGAAACCACGCGGCACAACGTCATTCGAAAATACAGCGTCGATCAGATCAACGGCACCGACTTCGACCCGAACTCGATCATGCTCTATTTCTTCCCCGCATCCTGGACCCTCAACGGGATTGCCACGAAGGCCAATGATGTTCTTTCAACCATCGACAAACAATTTATCGCCGGCGCCAAAATGTATCCCAGGACCGGAGTGACCCCGGTCACAGCGGTGCAGCTCGAAGTCAACGCGAAAAAGCGCACCGCCGCGGAGATCGGCAAGTTCGGCGAAGAGGATCTTTATCGCTTTACCACTCCCCAGGACGGGCGCTATCGCATCGACACCCGCGGTCCCACCGACGTTGTGATGAAATTGTTCGGCCCAAACAATCCGACCGCGCTGCTCGCCGAGGATGACGATTCCGGCATCGACACCAACGCGCTGATCAATGCGGATCTAACCGCCGGCGAATATTTCATCCAGGTGCGTCATTACAACCGCGCCAGCGGCAAGGGCAAATATTCCATCAAGGTCGTGCGTGTGTAGTGATTTCGGCCGATTGACTGTTCCCATCGCTCTCGGGAAGACTTTCTATTTCGGGCGGATGACGTCCAAACCCGCGGATCCAGCGTCTGGAAGATCTTGCACAGGCGCCGGACCGCGGGTAA
>CAMLCX010000356.1 GCA_946478635.1 uncultured Pseudomonadota bacterium | reverse complement strand
GTTAATTGGAGTCGCAGTTTTCAAAGAACCCTCCCCCTGCCCGCTCCCGCGAGCGGGCAGGGTAAGAAAGAATCGGAGTTATGACATGAAATGTTCATCGTTGTTGCCAACGGCTGTCTTGTTACTGACGATCTCGCCGGAAATCTTGCGGGCGCAAAATCGTGAAGCCACGCTCGCGGCCGTGATGAAATTGCCCGCCGCGGAGCGGCAGGCGCGATTGACGGAAGGGGCAAAAAAAGAGAGCGGGCTGGTTTGGTATTCGAGCACGACGGCAGAAGACGCGCTGGCGTTGAGCAAGAAATTCCACGAGCAGCATCCGTCGATCCAGATCCAGCACCTGCGCTCGTCGAGCGAGAAGTTGCTTGAACGGATTCTCGCCGAGTCGCGCGCCAACGCTTTCAAAGCGGATCTCGTGACCTTGCCCGAGCTTGAGTTGTCGATCATGATCAAACGCAATTTTTTGGTGCGCTACGAAGGCGTGGAAAGCCCGCTCTACGCGGCCGAAACGAAAGATCCGCGCGGTTACTGGACCGGACTTTACACCTCCGCGTGGGTGCCCGCTCACAATACCAAAATGGTCGGCAAAGACGCTGCGCCGAAATCCTACAAAGATCTGCTCAACCCGAAGTGGAAGGGCGCCATTGCCATGGACAACGAACCCTACAATTGGTTCGTGGTTTCGCTGCGCTATCTGGAGCGGCGCGACGGTAGAGAAGCCGCGCTCGACTACATGAAAAAACTCGCGGCGCAGCAGATCCAGTGGCGCAAAGGGCATTCGCTGATCGGTCAATTGATGGCCGCCGGCGAATTTCCCATCGCCGCGGAGTTGCAGGTACATACGGTGGAGCGCGCCAAGGCCCAGAGCGCGCCGGTGGAATGGTCGGTGTTGGACGGCGTGATTCCGATCTCGAAAGTCGCAGCCGGCATCACCAGCACCGGCGCCAGTCCATACACTTCGGCGTTGTTTTACGAATTTCTACTGTCGCGGCCGGGCATGGAGACCATTCGCGCCAGCCGGCGCATTCCCACGCGGCCCGATGTCACCGCGCCGTACTTGAAATCTTACAAGCTTCTGCCGTTCGAACAGTCGGTTATGGATGACTTCGATAAGTACGTCGCGCTTTTTCGCGAAACGTTCAAGCCGACGCAATAAGATATAGAGGTAGGGGCGCAGCGTGCTGCGCCCGAGATTCGTTTAGCGAACTAATCGTTAAGGGCGAAATTTTTTGCCGCCATGTCGGCGATGCTTTTGCCGATGGCGAGCGAAGCGGTGGCGCCGGGCGAAGGCGCGTTGAGCACGTGGATGGCGTTGCGGCTCTCTTTGATCACGAAGTCGTCCACCAGGGCGCCGCTCGCGGACACCGCTTGCGCGCGCACGCCGGCGCCGCCGGGCACGAGATCGCTTTCACGTATTTCCGGCAATAACTTTTGCAGGGCGCGCACGAAGGCCCCCTTGCTGAGCGAACGGTAAAGCTCGCCAAAGCCGGTTTGCCAGTATTTTCCGGTCATGGCCCAAAAGCCTTTGAACGAAACCGTCTGCCAGAGATCGCTTACGTTAATGTTGCTATGGCGATAGCCTTCGCGAGCGTAGGCCAGCACCGCGTTGGGCCCGGCCTCGACCCCGCCTTTGGCCATGCGTGTGAAGTGAACTCCCAGGAATGGAAACGTCGGATCGGGGACCGGGTAGATCAGGTTCTTCACCAGAAATTGTCTTTCCGGCGCGATCTTGTAGTACTCGCCGCGAAACGGAATGATGCGATGCTCCGGTTCGCCGTCCTGGTTTGCGCCGCCAGTCAGCTTGGCGATCAGGTCCGATTGCAGGCCGCAGCAGTTGATCAAATATTTGCTCCGGTAATCGCCGCCCGAAGTTTGCAGGACGATTTCATCGGGGCGGTCGAGAATGCCGACAACTCTTTGCGAGAGGCGGATGTCGCCGCCGGAGTCGCGGATTTTTTCGGCGTAGGCCGCCGCCACTTTTTTATAATCGATGATGCCGGTTTCCGGCACATACAGGCCTTTGATGCCGGCGGCGTGGGGTTCGAGCTCTTTGAGCCTTTCGGTGCCGATGATTTCCAGACCGCGAAGCCCGTTGGCTTCGCCGCGGCGGCGCAACTCATCGAGGCGCGGCAACTCTTCCGCGCTGGTCGCGACCACCACCTTGCCGCAAATCTCGTAGGGCACGGAATGGGCGTCGCAAAATTCCATTAGCTCCTTGCGTCCGGTGACGCAGGTGCGCGCTTTAAGCGACCCCGGGCGATAATAAAGTCCGGAATGAATCACGCCGCTGTTGTTGCCGGTCTGATGGCGCGCGAGCTCGGCTTCCTTTTCCAAAAGCAGGAGCCGCAGCCGCGGATGTACCGCGGTAATTTTTAGCGCGGTGGCTAGACCGAGGATGCCGCCGCCGATGATCGTGAGGTCAACCTGCAAGGCCATGAGGATCTATCGTTTGAGGTTTAAAAAAGTTGGACAGCTCATAAGCGGCAGAGCCTTCAGTTTTTCCAAGTTAAATATGGAGCAGCTGCCGGGAGTTTTTTTCCATGAAGCTTTTTATGTGCTCGGGGTCGGATTGCGCCGAGATGGCGGTGAAGGATTTGCTTAAGTGCTCAAGCCCGCCGCAATAATCGGAGCCGAAGACCATGTTGCGTTCGCCCATCTTGTCGATGAGAAAAGACAGCGTCCGGCCGTCCGAGCTGGCGCAGTCGATCAAAAAATGCTCGAGAAAAATCTCCGAGTAGCGGCGTTCGCCGCCGGGCCCTTTGTGTTTCCAGAAAAAACGATGGAGCAATAGCGGCAAGCCCCCGCCGGAGCTGCGGATGACGATCTTCAAGTTGGGATAGCGATCGAACAGGCCGCTGGCGATCATGCGCAGGCAGCACTCGGCGACTTCGCCGTCGGAAAGCACCGCATAGGCGACGCCGGCGCCGCCGTCTTCCAGGCGCGCTAGCGACGGATCCTGAGCCGTGCCGGCGCCGTGCAAAAAGATCGGTAGGTTGAGCGCTGAAATTTTTGCAAAGATGGCGTCCGCTTCCGGGGTGTCAACCCACATCTTGCCGTCCACGTGCGGATAAATCAGCACGGCGCGAAATCCCAGCGCCGCCGTCCGCTCGATTTCGGCGACCGATGCGGCGATATTTTTCAGCGAAAGCGCGGTGACTCCCAGCAGGCGGTCGGTATAACCCGCCAGCCGCTCGGCCAGGATATCGTTCGACAGGCGGACGATTTCAAGCGCCTGATCCGCAGGCAGTTGATCGGCGTAAACCCCCGCGCCCTGGCAGATCAGCTGCAAATCCACCCCGGCTTCGTCCATCTCCCTGATGCGCTTGGAAAAATCGGGGGAATCGAGGGCATCGATATGCGGCCGCTTGCCTGTCAATTCTTTGATCCGGTCGGAGATTTCCGGCGCCGTATGGTGCGAATGCCAATCGATATTGGTTGCCATGGTTTTTCCCTTCCGTGAAGGCCCAAGTTGGGAATACTGCGCGAGTGGGCGCGAGTCAAGGCAAGATTCAGCCGGCGGCTGAAAACAACGCTCGAACGGCGGCCGCGCGGCGGAGAGTTGCCGCGGTTGGATTTCCGAAGCCGTTACTTTTTCGGTGCTCCGGCAAATTCGGCTTTGTCTCTCAGCCGGCGCACGAGATCTTCGTAGGACGAGCCGGAGATGACCCGGTTAAATTGCGAGCGATAGTTGTTGACCAGGCTGATATTCTCGGCGACCACGTCGTAAACCTTCCATTCGTTGCTGACGAGGTGGGCCTTGTAGGCGATCGAATATTCCTCGCCCCGATTGGTTTGAATTTTACTCCAGACGTCGGCGAAGCCGCCTTCGATCCTCTCGTTGAGATAAATAATTTTCTCGTCGCTGTAGGACTCTATGATATCGGCATAGGCGCGTTCGAGGAGGTCGGTAAAAAGCTTGACGAATTCCTCCTGTTCCTGGGGGGAGCGCCGGCGCCAGTTGGAGCCGAGAGAGCGTCTGGCCATCTCCGTGAAATCGAACCGGTCAAACAAAATCTGCTTCAATTGCTCGCGGCGCTCTTTAGACTTTGCCGGTGGTTTTAAGCGCGGGTCTTTGAGCACCGCCACGGCCTTGTCCACGGTCCCTTTGATCTGTTCGGTCGCTACCCCGGCGTAGACGCTCCCGGCGAGAAGCAAGAACAGCACGATCGAGACGCAAAAGCTCTTCAGATAACGGTTACTTGGCACTCGTAGCTTCCTTCTTCTCTGTTTTAGACGTGAGATCTCCGCCGACTATTTTGCCGATCAAATCCGGAATATCCGGCGGCGACTCGGTCTCGCGGATCTTGCCGCCCGCCGGAATTATCTTTTCCGATGCGCCGGGCGTCAGCAAAACAAATTTGTCGCCGATCAAGCCGCGCGCGCGCACCGACGCAATCACATCTTCCTGAAGTTTTACCCCGTCATTGAGACGGAGCAGGGTGCGGGCCCGGTCATCTTCGGAAAGCCCGAGGGAATCCACCCGCCCGACCTTGACCCCCGCGATTTCCACCGGGTCGCCGACCTTGAGACCCGCCACCGAGGGAAAATCAGCGATGAGAGTATAGCCGCTCGCGCCGAAAACTTCGAGCTTGCCGAGCTTGATGGCGAGATAGCCGAGGCACGCCACGCCGATGAGCACGAAAAGTCCGACGATGATTTCTGTGCGTGTATGGTTCACTGCTCGCTCTCCTATAGGACGGCCAGGGGACCTTCGGTCTCTGCATGCAAAAATTGCCTGACGACGGGGTTTTTAGACGCCATCATTTGTTCGGTGCTGCCGACTTCCGCGATCGCGCCGTCGGCCAGCATGGCGACCCGATCGGAGATCTTGAAAACCTCCGGTATGTCATGGCTGACGATCACGCCGGTAAACTTGAAAGTCTCGTGCATTTTGCGAATCAGTTGATGGATGCTTTTTCCGAGAAGCGGGTCGAGGCCGGTGGTCGGCTCGTCGAACAACATGATCTCCGGTTCGGTCACCAGCGCGCGCGCCAGCCCGGCCCGTTTCTTCATACCGCCGCTCACTTCGGCTGGATATTTATAGCCCATGCCGCCCAGTTCCACCTGCGCTAAACTTTGGTTGACTTTCTTATCGATGACATCTTCCTTGAGCTTGGTCCGTTCTTTCAGGGGAAAAGCAACGTTGTCATAAACGGTCATCGAATCGAGCAGTGCGGCGCCTTGAAAAAGCACGCCGAATTTCTTGCGCACTTCATTGAGCGCGGTCTGGTTGAGCTTGGTAATGTCCTGCCCGCTGACGAGCACGCTGCCTCGGTCGGGCAGCAACAGGGCGTTCAAGTGCTTCAATAAAACAGTTTTGCCCGAACCGCTGCCGCCGATGATCGTGGTGATCTTACCCGCTTCGACATCGAGGTTGACCCCCTTGAGCACATGCTGGCGGCCGAAGCTTTTGTGCAAGTCGACAACGCGAATCATGAGATTAGAGCATGATCGATGTCATGACGTAGTTCCAAACCAGGATCATGACA
>CAMLCX010000355.1 GCA_946478635.1 uncultured Pseudomonadota bacterium | reverse complement strand
GCGATTTGCGCGCCGTAATCACCGCCATTTCAGACAATGCGAACACCCCGTTGGCCACGATGAGCAGTAGAATGATAATGATTTCGCCGCCGATATCGGACATCTTCTTTTCTTTACCCCTCGCGCCAAGGATACCAGGAAGAGCGGAAATTGACAGCGTCGTCTACGCGATTGTAGTTGCCTGCGGTCAACGCCGATGGTCGCGGAAGGTCTAGGCAATTATCTTGACGGAAAACGGAGTTAGCGGTATATCGAATTTCGATAACGAAATGCAGAAACTTAAACCTAATGAAAGCAATCAAGCCGCCGGCCGACGGGATCAGGATCTTTACGCGGGCTTGATCCGACTCCACATCCTGCACCATGCCTCAAAGGAGCCCATCTTCGGTCTGTGGTTTATCGAGGAACTCGGCCGGCACGGATACAAACTCAGTCCTGGGACTCTCTATCCATTGCTGCACGGGCTCGAGCGGAAAGGTTACCTCCGGTCTACCACGGAGCGTTCGGGCAAAAGCTCGCGCCGCATGTATCAGGCGACTCCTCTGGGACGAAAAGCCTTGGCCGCGGCGCGGCAGAAAGTCAGCGAGCTGTTCGGGGAATTGTTGGAAGACGAGTGATCCGCCGATCGTTACTTCTTTGAACGGCGCTTTCGTCCAACTGTCCGGGAGATCGGCATGAAGGCAAGAGCTTTTCTATCGGGGGGTCTTAATTCTTTTCGGGATTTTGATCGCAGTTTTGTTTTTCCGAGTTCTTACCTTGGAAAGTCGGCTCCGCGAATCCGGCCCTTCTAACGATGGCGGCATCGCGGCCGTTCAAACGTCTTTGAAGCGCGTGGAAGCGGAGCTTGCGACGGCCAAGGAACTGGCGCCGGGGTTCGGCGAATATATGACCACGATCCAGTTGCACGCGGGAAAACTTTGGTTTGCCGCTAAAGCCGCGAACTGGGAGCTGGCCGCCTACGAGATCCATGAGCTGGAGGAGACCATGGAAGCGGTCAAGAAGTTCAACGCAGGAAAAAATGGCGTGAAAATTTCCGGCGTGATGGATGCCGTTTTGCGAACACAGATTGCTCATCTGGAGCAAACGATAAAGCGGAAGAATCCAGGGGAATTTCAGAAAGCCTATGACGAGACTTTGAGCGCGTGCAACGGCTGCCACAAAGAGTCGGGGCACAAATTCATTCAGATTATTCGACCTACTGCGTCGCCGGTCACCAATCAAAATTGGGAGATGTCGGACAAATGACTGTCGCGATGAAACAATCGCAAGTAGAGATGCCCGCGGCCAATTATGAGTGAACCCGTACAAATTGCAGCCGAAGACGCGCTGGTCGACCAAAACCCGGGGTCATTTTTCGAGGTTCTCTGGGTTTCGACACGCCTGGGCCTGACCTCCTTTGGCGGTCCCATCGCTCACCTCGGTTATTTTCATGCGGAGTACGTAAAGCGGAGAAAATGGATCGATGAGCAAAGCTACGCCGACCTCGTGGCTCTTTGCCAGTTTCTGCCCGGGCCAGCGAGCAGTCAGGTGAGTATCGCCATCGGAATTGCCCGCGCGCGTCTGCTCGGTGGAATTGCCGCGTGGCTGGGCTTTACCATGCCGTCGGCGCTGGCGCTGATCGCCTTCGCCTTTGGAATCGGCGCGTTTGCAAGCACGGCCGACGCCGGCTGGTTGCATGGCTTGAAAATCGTCGCCGTTGCTGTCGTCGCCCAAGCGGTTTGGGGAATGGCCCGTTCGCTTTGTCCGGACCGGGAGCGCGCAACAATCGCCGTTCTCGCTTCAATAGTTACGCTCGCTTGGCCAACCGCAGTCGGTCAGCTTTCATCGATTGCTATCTCCGCTATTGTTGGCTTGATCATCTTTCCGGGCGCGGCTTCTTCTTCACTGTTCCATATGCGCTTTCCGATCGGGAAAAAAACTGGAATAGCCGCTTGGGGCATATTCTTTGCGCTTCTCGTTGGTTTACCGCTCTTAAGGCAGATACAGCCTAGCCATGCATTAGAGGTTTTTGACAGTTTTTTCCGTGTCGGATCCTTAGTGTTCGGCGGCGGCCATGTGGTTTTGCCGCTGCTTCAAAGCGAAGTGGTCGGACCGGGGTGGATCACAAATGAGCAATTCGTGGCGGGCTATGGAGCTACTCAAGCTGTGCCTGGACCTCTATTTACTTTCTCGGCCTATCTTGGCGCGGTAATGGGTTCTGAACCGAACGGTTGGACGGGAGCCATGCTTGCCCTCGTCGCGATTTTCTTACCTTCCTTTTTGTTGATCGCCGGCGCGCTCCCTTTTTGGGATCTGCTTCGCTCGGTGCCGGTATTCCAGTCTGCTCTGAAAGGCATCAATGCTGCCGTGGTGGGACTGCTGCTGACGGCCTTGTACAACCCTGTGTGGACGAGCGCGATTCATTCGCCATCCGACTTTGGCCTTGGACTGATTGCCTTTGGTCTCTTAATGTTCTGGAAATGTCCACCCTGGCTGGTAGTCGTTTTGACTGCTCTCGGGGGAGAACTGATTAGCCGTATCTAGAGACAAGCAGTAGATCATGCGGCACGAATGGAATGATGAATAGTTGAGTCGAGGAGGAGAATTATGGCTGCCATCCCAATCCTTCAACGCGGCTACAAAAACCCGCAACTGCTTGCCGAAACGGATTGGCTCGCGGAACATATGGACGATCCCAACGTTCGCATCGTCGATGCGCGTCCATCGCAACAATATGCGGCCGGTCATATCCCTGGTGCGGTGAACTTGCCTGGCACGAACGGAATTCCAAGGACCGTCGACGGCGAGATGGCGAGCCCTGAGGAATTTGGTTTAGTTGCCGGAAAGCTCGGCATCGGCAACGGCGGAACCATCATTGTCTACGATATCCCAAACCAGCACATGGGGCTGGTGGCCTGGGCGTTTCTCTACTACGGGCATCAGGACGTGCGCCTGCTCGACGGCGGCTTTGAGAAATGGTCGCGCGAAGGACGCCCGGTCTCCACGCAAGAAGTGCGCTATCCGACGAATACCTTCGATGCTAGACCCGTTGAAGCGATCTACTGTTCGTTCAGCTACGCAAAGGCCTCCTATGGACTCCCAAAAACAGTTTTCTGGGATACGCGCAGCCTGGCGGAGTTTCATGGCGCCGCCGAAGGGCACGGGAAGCCTCCTCCCAGGCCCGGACATATCGCGGGCGCGGCCCATCTCGATTGGATCGAGCTGATCGACCCGGAGGCGAAGACCTTCAAACCCGCAGTCGAGTTGCACGCACTGTTGGAATCGAAAGGCATCACGCCGGATCGGCAAGTGAACACCTACTGCGGCGGCGGTCGGCGCGGTTCCATCGGGACCCTAGTATTGAAGTTGCTGGGTTATGAGAACGCGAGGAGTTACGTGGCCGGCTTTAGCCAGTGGTCGCGACAGACGGACACGCCCGTCGAAAGTTAGAGTTTCATTTAGCGAACTGCCTGTTATGCGTCCAATGGCGACATCCGTGCTGCTTTTATCGTTGAGCAACGTCTTTGTGACTTTTGCGTGGCATGCCCATCTCAAGCAGCTCATCGTTCCGCAATAGGTTGCCTTCCTGTGATTACCGGAGCCGAAATTTACGGCATGGCCAATGCTCAATACGCGAATACTCCCACAATAAAATTTTTAAGGAGATTTCTATGAATGAAGATAGTCTCGTCGAAGAACTCAGCTTCAGCGTGCACCACACGATGTTGCCGGTGGCCGATCTCAGTCGGTCCATCGCTTTTTACACGCGCTTGCTCGGCATGAAGTTGAAAGAGCGCCACGCCAGCGACGCACGCAAGGTGGAAGTCGGATTGATCGGCTACGGCGACGCAGCGAGGGCGCCGTTTCTGGAATTGATTCAAGACACCAGTGAGAAAGCGCCGGCTCGGGTCACACCGGCCAACATTCATATTGGCATCGACACAAGCGACCTGCGAAAGCTCTGCGCCATCCTGGAAAAGGAAGGCGTGGCGTTCATTCGCCCATTTAAGCAGCGTTCCGACGGTATGGGCTTCAGCGCGTGGGTCCTCGATCCGGACGGCCACGAGCTCGAGCTGGCCGAACGGCATCCGCGCACGTAATTGCGCCGGCTGGTTCACTGTCTCGTTGAATAAAAGAGTTTTTCGTTGCGACCGCAAAAGCGGTCGCGCTAATGGTCGATGGGGTAAGTTTGCCGGTTGGCCCAGGGCAGCGAACTTTTCAAAGTTTGGCCGGTGGCCATCCTGGCAGCGGTCGGCGTTGTTGCAGGAACAGTTTTGGGCGCCAGCGCAAATTCCCGCGAAACTATCCCTCCGCCGCGTCGTCTCAGCCACTGTATGGGCTTTAGGAGCAGCAATGCTTTACGCTTCCGGCCGCTCTCTTTAGCTCTGGTCATTTCATCGTGATCACGGCTGTGTAAACAGCGCGCTCCGTAGTTTGTCGTGTGACCGAAGGCCGTGTTGGCATGCGGCACTCAAGCCATAAGTCGATTCGCACCGGTTGAATAACTCGCCTTGACTTGGTAGATGCGAGTCTCATTACAAAAGTGCCGGGATCGAAGTCGCGCACATTGCGCAACCCGGTCGCCAGGAGTTGCGTTAGATGGATTTAGTGACTATTCCCTATCAGTTTTTGAACACTCTCTGCCAGACGATCTACCAGCCGCATCTTTTTCATGACGTCAGAAATTTCGTGCTATTTATTGGCTACCCGCGCAGCGGACACACGCTAGTGGGGTTTTTGCTCGACGCCCATCCGCAAATCGTCGTGGCGAGCCAGACCAGCGCGCTTCGATACATCAAGTATGGCTTTGGCGCCCAACAAATCTTCCATTTGTTGGCGCAAAATTCGCGGCGGGTCGCCAAGACGGGGAGAGAGCAGCGGCGGTATTCCTATGAAGTTCCCGATCAATGGCAGGGTCGATACGACAAGCTGCGGGTGATCGGCGAATCCACCGGCCTCACTCGACTGCGGCGCAATCCAAGCCTGCTTGGATCCCTGCGAACACGACTCAACGGCGTCGATCTCAAGCTGATTCATGTCATTCGAAACCCCTATGATAATATCAGCACGATGAGCCTCAGACGCGGAGAGTCCCTGCCGGACGCCATCCAGAGGTATTTTTCCATGTGCGAATTCGTCGAAGGACTGAAACCACAGGTTGAGCCCGGCGCGGTCCACGACCTGAAGCATGAAGATCTCATTGGCGATCCTCAAAGCACGCTCAAGGAACTTTGCGGCTTTTTCGGCCTGAGCGCCGATGACAAATACTACCAAGACTGCGCCAGCATCATCTTTAAATCTTCGCACAAGACTCGCCACGATGTGGAATGGAGCTCGGATCTGATCGCCTCCGTAAAACAACAAATGACCAGGTTCCCATTCTTGAGCAGCTATACCTACGCGGACTAGATCCTCAGTGCTTGGCGAAAGTCTCTTCGGGCGGCTTCACGCTTCGAAATACCGAGTAGATCCAAAGGTCGTAAATAATTTTCAGCCCCCCCGCCACAAGGAATGGCAGTCCGAGGGCCGGCATT
>CAMLCX010000354.1 GCA_946478635.1 uncultured Pseudomonadota bacterium | reverse complement strand
GCAAAGGCATCAACAAGCTCGAAGAACTCAAAGGCAAGAAGTTCGGCATCAGCGGCTTCGGCTCGGCGACTCATAATGCGGCGACTATTCTGTTCAAGCACCTCAATTTGGAAATCAACAAGGACGTCGCACTCGTACCGGCCGGACCCGACGCGGAACGTTTCGGCGCCATGATGGCGGGCAGGATCGATGCGACGTTCTTCACCTCTTCCGCATCTGCGCCGGCACGAAAGGCCGGCTTAGTGGAACTGTTCGCCGTCGCGGATTTGGGGGTCGAGGTCCAAGGCAACGGCTTTGCGACATCGCGCTCCTACATCGCGAGCAACCGCGACACCGTAAAGAACGCGCTTAAAGGATTCGTCGAAGCGATTTACTTTGTCTATGCCAATAAAAAAGAAGCGCAAAAAGTCTTCGCCAAATACATGCGCACCAACGATCCAGAAGTACTCGAAGACTCTTACAACGGCTATATCAAGTGGATTCCCAAGAAGCCCTACCCCACGCTTAAGGGCATCCAGTACATGTTGGACATGGTCGCGCCGCAGTTGCCGCAGGCCAAAAACGCCAAGCCCGAGCAGTTCGTGGATTTAAGCTTTCTGCAGGAACTGGAAAAAGAAAACTTCTTTAACGAGATGGCGAAACGGTACCCGGTAAAATGATTCAGGTTGGGGTAATGGAGTACTGGAGTGATGGAATGCTGGGTTTCCGGACCCAATACTCCAGTACTCCAACACTCCATTACTCCAGTTTGACTTAACCCACAGGAGGTTCCCATGGCAAGAAAAACCATCCAGCCAAAAACTTTGAACGATCCGCGGCCGCGCTACAGCCACGCCATTCTCAACCAGGGAGGCAAGCTGCTTTTCATCGCGGGCCAGACCGCTTCGGACAAGGACGGTAACGTCGTCGGCAGGGGCGACATTAAGGCCCAAACGGAGCAGGTCTTCGCGAATATGAAGGCTGTACTCAAAGCCGCCGGCGGCACCATCGATGATCTGGTGATGACCACGACTTACATCGTCGATCGGGAATATCGCGAAGGTTATAACGAAGTACGGCGAGGGCTGTACAAAAAAGACCCGCCGACGAGCACGCTCGTCATCGTCAAGGGTCTCGCCCATCCCGACTACCTGATCGAAATCGCCGGTATCGCCGTCGTTAAATGAAAGTTACCGTCCTCGACGACTACCAGCATGCCTTCGAAGCGACGGCGGCGATCCAGCGCCTGCGCCAAAAGGTCGACGTTCAGATTCTCACCGAGAAATTGCCGACGGAAGATGCCATCATTGGTACGCTCAAAGGCTCGCAAGCGCTCATTCCCATTCGGGAGCGCACCAAGTTCACAGCGGCTTTGCTAGGCGCCTTGCCCGATGTCGAATTGATTTCTCAGACCGGCAATCACGCTTATCACGTCGACATGGATGCCGCGACTCAGTTGGGCATCGTCGTCAGCCTGGCGCCGGGCGGCAACAGCACCACTGAATTAACGTTCGGCTTGATGCTCGCCGTCATGCGCCGCATCGCGCAGAGCGACCGCGCCATGCGCCGCGGTGAATGGCCGCTGGTGTTAGGTTACGTGCTCAAAGGAAAAACGATCGGCATCTTGGGGCTCGGAAAAATCGGCACCGAAGTCGCCGCCGTTGCGCGCGCCTTCGGCATGAAAGTGATCGCTTGGGGACCGACGCTGACGTCCGAGCGCGCGGCCAAATCCGAAGCGACTTTCATGCCGTTGGACGAAGTCTTAAAAAGCGCGGATGTGGTTTCCATTCACCTGACGCTTTCCGAGAAAAGCCGAAATCTGCTCACCGAAGATCGGCTTCGCCTGATGAAGAAGTCGGCGTATTTAATCAATACGGCACGCGGCGCCATCGTCGACGAAGTGGCGCTGGTCAAGATGTTAAAAGAGAATGCGATTGCCGGCGCGGCGCTCGACGTCTTCGTCGAAGAACCCTTGCCCAGGAATCATCCGCTGCTCGAATTGGAAAACGTCGTGCTTACGCCCCACCTCGGCTGGCCCACGGATTCCGGATTCGAGGGTTTTGCCGAAAATGCTGTTACAAATATCCTCGACTATATGGACGGCAAGCTCACACGCGCGCTCAATCCCGAAGCGCTGCAGCATCGGCACAAGACGAACTGAGTGAGCACCGGTTCCAAAGCAATGTATTTTGAATTGGTCGATCGGGAATTCCGCTTATTCCGTCATTCCGGCGGCATCCAGGCGATGATTGAATTTGAATCCGTAACCCAACCTGGATGCCCGTTTTCACGGGCATGACGAACTTTCTTTTCGAGGGATTTTAACAATCCGCGAGAGTGACATCAGCCCGCGCTGAGCTGCGCCGTGTGGAATATACGATTGTCTTGATCGATAAATTCAACTAACGCTTTGTTCCGGTCTTTTACGGGGTCGACGGTAATCTTTGCGAAATTAAAATTCTCGGCCAAATAATATTCGTAGCGTCTGGCGGTTCCGTCCGTGACGCGATTGAGCGGCGCGGCGAGCGGCCCGGCCGTGATGTCTTTAAGCCCGCCGCCCCGGGGAATTTTGGTGATCGCCGCGTAGTGCATGTCGCCGCTCAGGAAAACCACGCCGCGAAGTTTCCGGCTATTGATATAGCGGAGGATCTCTTCCCTTTCCTTGGGGAATCCGTCCCAGCGGTCACTTCCGCCGCCTGCCATCGGCACCGTGGTGGCGACAAACTTGAATGTTGCCGTCGAACTGGAGATGCCGCTTAGAAGCCACTCTTTCTGCGCCTTGCCCAGCATCGTTCCACGATTCAAATCGCGGTACTGGCGCACGTCAAGGACGAACAGCTCCAGCGCCTTGCCCCATCGAAAGGAACGGTAAATTCTTTCCGGCTCAGCGGTAAAACGTCGGATCGGCCAGTAGTCGAGAAAGGCCCGCCGGCCGACGGATGCCAAGCGGTTTCCCGGCAGATAGTCATCCTCGACTTCATGATCGTCCCACGACACGTACAGGCTGGTGTCACACAGGCAGGCTTGCAGCCACGGGTCGTCGCGATTGGTCCGATACTTCGCCCAGAACTCGGGCAGTTGCCGAGCGGTGCCGTTGCGGTCGGCGTAAATGGTGTCGCCCAGATAGAGAAAAAAGTCCGGCCGCTGCGCCCGCACGGCGTTCATAACCGTAAACGGTCTATAGCTTTCTCTGGTGTCGGCGCTAAAACAAAACGAAACCTTGGCTTCATCATCATCAGCCCGCGGCGCGGTGACAAAGCTGCTGACCGGTCCGGGTTTCTTGTCGGACACGACGGCGCGGTAATAATAGCGCGTCGCAGGCGACAGTTTTTCCAGGGCGATTTGCGCGGTGAAATCCGCCTGCGGATCGACAGGCGTTGGCGCGGTCAAAGAAAACTGGCCGAAGGCGGGATCGGTGCCGTATTGCAGTGCGACCTCGCTCCCCGGTTCGGCTCGCAGCCAGATCATCGCGTTCTCATGGGTAACATCGCCGGTTGCGTAACAGAGCGATAATCCCGTTCCGGCGTCGGTCCTGGTCAAGACCGGGGCGCAGCCTGAAGCGCTCAGTAACCCGGGTGCGGCAAGGCCCGCGCCTCCCATCATCCGTAAAAAGTCACGACGGTTCATGCTTACTTAGACGTAAAGTTTGTCCCAAATCACTTCGCACAGCCAACCAGCGAAGAGCGGAAAGAGAATACTCACAGCGATCCGGATCGCCACCACCTTCGGGCCCAAGAACGGGATTTCCCACATGATAACGCGTTGTAAACCGAAGAGCGACCAGGCGGTGAGATAGGCCACCAAGGGGCCGATGCCGACGCCCATTTTGAAGAGCGAAGCGATCACTGGAAAGTGAGTCATCGGTCCGCCCGGAGTAATACCGCCCAAAGACATGCCAATCAAAATTCCTTTCAATCCGGAACCATGCCCCATCCAGCGCACGATCACTTCCTGCGGCACGATCGCTTGGAACAAACCGGCTAGAATAAAAGCCGCGATCATGCGCGGCGTGATTTCGAGAATCAATGACCCAGTCGCATTGAGTCCCTTGCTCGCCGCTTCAGGCGACTTCGAGTAAACGACGACCAGAGCGATCACGGCCGCCGCTATCATGACGACTGTCGAGGTGTCCATAGATCTCCTAAGCGCGATGAGTAAGTTCTTTTGGGGAGGCATGGGTCGGTAGCTATTTGGAATAAAGTCTAGCCCGCAACTTTAAAGAGCAGGCGGCGGTTTTACAAGGAGGGAGCGAGATTGTCCAGGCTGTTTGACATAGGATCGCCCCTTGATTAGTTAAGTTCGATATCTCTGGGGGAAATCTATGAGTCTTGACAGCGAAGCGGCAAAGAAAATTCTGGCTCAGATTGATCGCGACGAGCTCGCGCAGCTCGGCTGCGATCTCACCAGTATTCCGAGCCCCACCGGCCAGGAAAAGGCGATCGGTGAATTTATTTTGAATTGGTTCGATGCCAACGGCATCAAAGCCGTCCGGCAGGACGTCGAATTTGATCGGCCCAACGCCGTTGGCGTGGTCAAAGGCGACGGTACGGGCTTGAGCTTGGGCTTTAACGGCCACATGGACACGAGCTTCACCGGCACGGAGGAAGATCGGCGCATGGTCGCCGTCATGGAGCCGGAGTCCGAGCTCAAGGGGAAAATCGTCGGCAATAAAGTCCAGGGGCTGGGCATTTCCAACATGAAGGGCGGCGTCGCCGCGTTCATGATGGCCGGCAAGGCGCTCAAGAAAAGCGGCGTGAAATTAAAAGGCGACGTGATTCTCGCCGCGGTCGTCGGCGAGATCTCGCGCACCCCGATCGGACCGTGGCAGACAAAGGAATACCGCGGCGAAGGCGCCGGCACGCGCCATTTACTGACCCACGGCATGCACTCCGACTACGCGGTATGCGCCGACGGCTCGGACATGAACATCGTCTGGACGCAGAACGGCGTGGTCCAGGTAAAGATCCAAACCTTCGGTAAAGCCGAAGCGGCCTGGGGTTCGAACCGGGAAACTCATCCGATGATGAAAATGAACGCCATCGTCAAGATGACCAAAATCATCGAGGCCGTCGAGCGCTGGGGCACCGAGTTCGAGGCGAAATACGTTTACCAGTCCCCCACCGGCCCGCTCTATCCGAAAGTCAACATCGGCGGCATCGAAGGCGGCGCGCCCTACCGGCCCAATTATTTTCCCGGCGTCTGCTCGATCTACGTCGACATTCGCATGCCGCCGCAGGTGCGCCCGGTACAAATCCAGCACGAACTCGAAAAAACGCTAAATGCGACGGGGCTCGACTATCAACTCGATATCTACAAATCCCTGCTGGGTTATGAAGGGAAAGACGTCGAACCGCTGGTCAAATCCGCCGAGGAAACTTACCAGTTTCTATTCAAAGAAAAGATCAAACACGAAGCGCCCGACCGCGCCAGCATTTGGACGGACACCAATGTTTACAACGAGCTGGGCATTCCGGCGATTAAGATCGGCCCGCGCGGCCGGCGCATCGGTCCTAGAAACGAAGAGATCGAGATCGACA
>CAMLCX010000353.1 GCA_946478635.1 uncultured Pseudomonadota bacterium | reverse complement strand
CGCGTTTCGACATTTTTTGGCGACGGGTTGGTGGCGCACGTGGCGTTTGCGCATCCGGTTTGCGGGCAGCTGGCCGGAATTCTGTCCGATTCCTGCGTGCATGAAGCCGTGAAAGTGCACCGGCGCGGAACGTACATTTGCATGGAGGGGCCGCAATTTTCGACGCTCGCGGAAGCGCACGTGCACCGGCAATGGCGCTTCGAAGTGATCGGCATGACGAACGTGACGGAAGCAAAACTGGCGCGCGAGGCGGAAATCTATCTCGACACCGGCGGTTACGATGACAACGGGCCGCAGGTGACGGCGCGCTCGGCGACTCGGATCCTCGGCCCGTACTGGATTCCGAATATTCGCACCGACGCGTATCAGGTTTATACCAACACCGGGTCGGCGGGCTCGTACCGCGCGATCGGCGCGCCGCAGGTGATTTATGCGGGCGAGTCGCAAATCGAAATCCTCGCCGCGAAGCTCGGTATGGACCCGGCGGAGCTGCGCATGAAAAATCTGCTCAAGACCGGACAGGAGCTCCGGCCGGGGTTGAAAGGCATTGATGCCGATCTGTCGTCGAGTCTCAAGACTCTGATGCGCGCCAGCGGCTGGAAGAAATCGCTTAAGAAAAATCACGCTCCCGTCGGCATGGGTTGCGCGATTACCAACGCCGGCGCGACGCCGGTGTCGGTGGCGCTGATCCGCATGCAATATGACGGCATCGCCAATATTTCGGCGGGCAGCACGGAAATGGGTCAGGGCGTGCGCACGACGTTAACCCAAATCGCCGCAGAAGAGCTGACCTTGCCGATGGAAAGTTTTCGCATGCTCGGCGCCGATACCAAGGTGACGCCTTACGACAGCTCGACCGGATCGAGCCGCTCGACGACATTGATGGGAACGGCGGTGCAAAAAGCGGCGCGCGACATGAAGCAACAATTTATAAAAATTGGCGCGCAAACAATGGGTGTAAAACCGAGTCAAGTTCAAGTCGCCGACGGCGCCTTGATCTGCGGCGAATCCCGGCTGACTTTCAAGGAAGCCTTCGAGCGCCGTTTCGGTAAGGGCTCGGGGGGCGAAATGATCGGGCGCGGCGAAGCCGGACCGGAGATCACGGACAACCAGCTGCCGGTTTTCTGGGAAGTCGGCATGGGCACTTCGGAGGTCGAGATCGATCGTGAGACCGGCGAAGTGAAGCTCAAAAAATTTATCTCCGTCGCCGACGTCGGCAAGGCGATCCATCCCGACCACTGCGTCGCCCAGGAAGAGGGCGCGGCGATGCAGGGGATCGGCCACACGTTTTTCGAGCAGCTCATTTACGACAATGGTCAATTGATCAACCCGAATTTGATCGATTACCGGATTCCGACGTTCGCCGACGTGCCGGAGGAATTTCACACGATACTCGTCGAGAACGGCGACGGCCCCGGACCGTTCGGCGTGCGCGGTATGGCCGAAGGCGGCATTCTTTCGGTCGCGCCGTCGGTGTGCAATGCCATTGATCGTGCGACCGGCGTGCGCATCCGTGACTTGCCGCTGACGCCGGAGCGGGTTTGGCGCGCGCTCAAAGATTCTCCAAAATGATTATGTCAGGACGGATTGATCGCGATTAGTCTGTGTCAGCGAGCGCTTTTAGCATCCGCACAGTTGTGAGGCCATGAAAAATTCCACCGATGTATCCGGATTTCAAATTCAAGCGGCAACCAAGGCCGATGTGCCGATAATTCTTTCGTTCATCAAGAAATTGGCAGACTACGAGCGCTTGTCGCATGAGGTTGTTGCCACCGAGGAGATTCTCCGGGAAACGCTTTTCGGCCGGCGGCGTACCGCCGAAGTGGTGCTCGGCTATTTCAAGAAGCAGCCGGTGTGCTTTATGCTCTTCTTTCACAGTTATTCGACATTCCTTGGCCAGCCAGGGATTTACATCGAAGACCTCTACGTCGATGAAGCGTTCCGTCGGCGCGGCTTCGGCAGCGCTTTGCTGCGTTATATCGCCAAATTGGCGACGGAGCGGCGTTGCGGTAGGTTGGAATGGTCGGTGTTGGATTGGAACGAGCCGGCGATCAATTTTTACAAAAAACTTGGCGCGGTGCCGATGAGAGAATGGACGGTATTCCGCATGACCGGTGAGAAGCTAAAGAAACTCGCCGACGCGGGCATTTCGCGCTAGACTGCCGCGGCATCGCTGCGCTTTTTCAGTGGCTCGCCAGCGGTATTCGGATCTTGATATCCGTGCCTTTTCCCGCGGCAGTGTCGAGCGTGAGAGTGCCGCCGATCTTGCGAATCCGTTCCCGCATACCCGCCAGTCCATAATGGCCGGTTCCACCGACCGACGCGGTATCAAAACCGACGCCGTTATCGCGCAAGCGGGCCTCGCAGCCCCTGTCGGTAGTTTTGAGCAAAAGATGCAATTCGGTCGCGCGCGAATGGCGCACCGTGTTGAGAATCGCTTCGCGCAAGGTAAAGTAAAGTTCCCTTTCTATAACGATGGGCAAGTTATGGGCGCCGATGGCGCAGCGAAAATCGAGCTTGAAACCGGTGCGCGCGCAAAAAATTTCCAATTCTTGCTTGAGCCGCCGTTCCAACGTGCCGGCTTGCAGATCCTCCGCGCTCTGATTCTCGGTGAGTAGATTGCGGATCTCGATAATCGCCTTGTCGATGTTGTCTTCGATGGTTTGCAGCTCGTTTTCAAGCGCGCTGCGATTGTCGAGCAGTTCGCGGTGACAGGTTTCCGCGCGCAGCCTCACGCTCGCCAGCGACTGCAACACGCGGTCGTGCAACTCGCGAGAGATCCGCTGTCGTTCCTCCATGACCGCGGTGGCAAGCCGGCTGGTTATTTTTTTTGGGATTTTTTTCACGGTCCTTTGGCGACGTTGCCTGATCGAAGGGCTTGCGTAATGGGTTAATTGGGGTTAGGCGCGCTTAGCTTCCGTCTGATTTCTCTTTATGACGCGGCCAGATGCCGGGCCAAAAAGTCGAGAGTTCTCGGCCAGGAAGCTTCGTCGGCGTGGCGGCGATAGCTTTCTTTCGTGCTATCCATAAACGCATGGCCGGCATTGGCGTAGGAGTGAAATTCATGCTGCTTTTGGAACTTCTTGAGCTCGGCGTCGAGCTTCGCCATGTCTTCGGGCGACGGATTGCCATCGTCGGCACCAAAGTGGCCCTGGAGCGGACAATGAATTTCCGCGCTCCGTTCAAACGGCGACGGAATGTCCCGTCCCCACGCGCGAAAAGTGTTGCCCGGATAATAAGCGACCGCTGCTTTGAATGCCGGAATGGCGGCAGCCATGAGATAAACCACCCGCCCGCCCATGCAAAATCCGATAATCCCAATCTTTCGCGCGTCGACCGCGCCGTGGTTTTGTATGAAGCCGACTGTGGCGTTGATGTCGTTGATGATTCTCCGGTCGCTCAGGCGCGACCGTCGGGTCACGAGGTCGTCTTTACAATCCGGGCCGTCGCGGTGATAAAGGTCGGGCGCGACGGAAAGATAGCCGGCGCCGGCGAGACGCTCGGTCATGTTCCGCACGAACTCGTCGACGCCGCCTTGATGTTGAATCACGACCATCGCGGGGAACGGGCCCCCGCCGTCCGGCGCGCTCAGATGCAGCCCCATTGCGCTGTTATCAGACTCGGTTTGTTGCCAACTCGATGATGTCATTGAATCCTCCATCCCATGCTTTGGTCCAGCGATTCGAATCTAGCAAGTTTGCCCACCAGCGCTCAATCATCGAGCAGCGCTAAGATCGACCGCAAGCTGTTGATGCGGTCGGAAGCCGGCGCGGCGGATATTTTGCCCCGTTCAACCAGGATGCCTTTTAGGCCGGCTTGGTTGGCGCCGGATAGATCATTTATCTCACTGTCACCAACGTGAAGCGCCTGTGCGGGGGCGAGACCGTGACAGCTCAGCGCGGCATTAAAGATCCGCCCATCGGGTTTGGCGTAGCCAACCCGGCTGGATACGAAAATATTTTCGAATTGCGCACCCGCGCCCAGACCGTCAAGGATTCGCACTAGCCGTGAATCGAAGTTCGAGATCACGTCAAGAATTAAATCGCGTTCTTTGAGCGAGGTCAGCGTTTCTAGCACCTCGGGATAGAGCGTCCACGCGTTGGGCGAGGCAAAATAAGCGAACAGCTCGGCAAAGTACTCTTCGAAACGGACAAATGGGCTCCACGGCTCAAAGACTTGGGCAACCAAGCTTTTCCACCAATCGCGTTCCAGTGCGGCCACGGTGTCTTCGGTGGCGCCGGGAAATGCCAGCCGCGGCGCGGCGTCAAAGCACGTTCGGAAGCGCTCCGTGATGTTTGTCGACGAAACCTCTTTGCCGTGCTTGGCGGCGATCGCCGCATAGCTTTCGCCCACGCTCCTGGCGGGCTTGATCAAGGTGCCCGCCGCGTCAAAAAAAACCGCTTTAATCGTCATGGCGAGATGTGGAGTGGATAATGCCAATTGCAACGAAGCTAGCATGCTTTATAATTGAAATCGATGCCGGGAAAAGACGCACTCATCATTGTCGATGTACAAAATGACTTCTGCCTGGGCGGCGCACTCGCCGTTCGAAACGGAGACGAAGTTGTACCGGTGTTGAACCGATATATTGAAAAATTCCTGGATGCCCGGTTGCCGATCTTTGCCACGCGCGATTGGCATCCGGCAAAAACGATCCATTTCAAAGCCTACGGTGGGATGTGGCCGGTGCATTGCGTGCAAGGAACCCACGGCGCCGAATTTCATGCCGATTTAAAACTCGCAAAAGAGATTGTCATAATTTCGACCGGTATGGCACCAAGCGAAGATGGCTACTCCGGCTTCCAAGGCCGTGACTCAGCCGGCATGCTCCTCGGCGATCTGCTGCGTCAACACGGAGTTGAAAGAATCTTTGTCGGCGGATTGGCCACCGACTACTGCGTAAAGCAGACCGTGCTTGACGGTTTGAGTCAGGGATTTAAGGTTATGGTGATCGGCGATGCAGTTCGGGGCGTCGATTTAAACCCCAATGACTCCGTGCAGGCTCTCAAAGAGATGAGTGAGGCCGGCGCGGTTATGCTTGCCGGGATTGAAAATTTGCACGTCACTGGATAGTTCCCGCCACTTTCTAGGGTCCGGCCTTTTTAGAGACGACGCCCTGAGTTGCCTAGATTCCCGTTCTGGTGTCTAATTAGAAAGGTCACTCCAGGTGTGAATTTGACAAACAGTTTTCAGTACAGTGAAGAATTGGCTGCGGCGGAGCAAGCCGCGCGCGAGGCGGGCGCGGCTGTGATGAGCTTGTTCAACGGCAAGTTCGATGTCCGCGAGAAAAGCAAAAATAATCCGGTCACCTCAGCCGATCTCGAAGCCAATCGTATCATTCGCCAGCGGGTTCTTGAGTCGTTCCCCGCCGACGGTTGGCTATCGGAAGAAGATCAGGACAATTCCGAGCGCTTAGCTTTGTCGCGGGTGTGGGTCGTCGATCCGATCGACGGGACCAAAGAGTTTATCGAAGGCGTACCGCAATTTGCCGTATCCATTGCCTTTGTGGTCGACGGTCGACCGCAGGTCGCGATTGTT
>CAMLCX010000352.1 GCA_946478635.1 uncultured Pseudomonadota bacterium | reverse complement strand
GCGCCAGAAAAGCACGATATTTTGAGTCCCGAAGGTCTGCCGGGCATCGACGCTTTCGATATCTTCATATCGGCGCTGTTGGCGGGTGACCACACGGAACTCGATGCGTTCGTCAAAGAGAATCAGCCGCGGCGCGGCATTGTTCGTCGCCACGCCGAGCAGCGGCAATGTTTTAAACACCAGAAACGAGGCTCTGATCGGGACTGAAAATCCGTCGGCCGGCAGTGGTTTTGGAATCTGCGCAAAATGACTTTAAATCTTAACTCGCGCGAAAATGCCAGGCCGCGAAAAGATTGAAGAGGTGAAGCGCCAGCGATGTGGCAAACATCAAAAGGATGTTATGAATACGCTCGATGCGCAGCTGATTGCAACGAGGCATAGCGCAACTACGCGTAGACAGCGCTTCATCGGCGCGCTCGAGCACGGGTTATTGATTAAGATTGGCGTCAAGAGTAGGGCAGAGTGCAGGCTAGCGTCAAGCATCGGGCAACGCCTTACAGAGCAACTTTCTTGACATCGTCGACAGGAGTCCCATATTGTCGCACGCAGCGATGGACCTCACTCGCCGCACACTCTCGGGAGGAAACGTATGCTTACTGCGCTAAGAACATTGCTTGTAGTGTTCGGAGCTTTGGTGCTTGTGCCCGTAACGGGTTTCGCTGCCGAAGCGCCTCGTCCCGGCGGCGAGCTCGTTTTTGCCGTCGGCGAGGTTCCGCCGTCCTTTGACGGGCACCGTGAAACCACGTTCGGCATGCTCCACCCGGTGGCGCCGCATTACAGCACCTTGCTGCGCTTCGATCCGCAAAATTATCCGAAGATCATCGGCGACGTTGCCGAGTCGTGGTCGTTTTCGAAGGACGGCTTGACGCTTACGGTAAAAATTCGCAAAGGCATCAAGTTTCACGACGGCACGCCGCTCACGGCGCAGGACGTCAAGGCGACCTATGACAAGATTATTTTTCCACAGGAAGGCGTCGCCAGCGCGCGCAAGGCCTTGTACGCGATGGTCGACAAGGTCGAAGCGCCGGACGATGCCACTGTTGTTTTCAAGCTCAAACATATCGCCGCGTCTTTCTTAGCCAATCTTGCCTCGCCGTGGAACTTCATCTATAGCGCCGAGCGTCTTAAGAAAGATCCGCGCTGGTATGAGAAGAATGTGATGGGATCGGGGCCTTTCGTATTTGCTGAACACGTGGCGGGTTCGCACTGGGTGGGCAAGAAAAACCCCAACTATTTCATGCCTGGCAGGCCTTATTTGGACGGCTTTCGGGCGATATTTATTCGCGATACCGCGCCGCGCGTCGCGGCCGTGCGCAGCGGCCAGGCGGTTGTCGAATTTCGCGGCTTCAACCCCGCGGCCCGCGACGATATCGTCAAGACCCTCGGCAACAAGGCGGTGGTGCAGGAGAGCCCCTGGGCGTGCACTATTCTGGTGACGCTCAATAACGAGAAGAAACCGTTCAGCGATGTGCGGGTGCGGCGCGCTCTCACCCTGGCCGTCGACCGCAACGAAGCCTCCAAAGCCTTGGCGCAAATTTCCGTTATGAAATACATTGGCGGGGTTTTTCGCCCGGGGTCGGAGTTCGCCACGCCTCAAGCGGAACTCGCCAAGCTTCCCGGCTTCGGTAAAAACATCGAGGCCGCGCGCGCCGAGGCCAAACGTTTGCTAAAGGAAGCCGGCGTCGCGGAAGGATTTTCGTTCGTCCTGAAAAACCGCAACGTCAAAGAGCCGTATGAAGTCAGCGGCGTTTTTCTGGTCGATCAATGGCGTAAAATCGGCCTCAATGTGACCCACACGCCGCTGGAAGGCGGGCCTTACTTCAACGATCTGCGCCAAGGCAATTTCGACGCCGGTGTCGATTTCGACTGCGAGTTCATGGACGAGCCCGATCTGTATCTGCTTAAATACTTGAGCAGCGACAAGAGCCCGGTGAACTACTCCCGTTACAAGGATCCTTCCCTTGACGAGCTTTATGAGCGGCAAAGCCGCATGCTCGATCTGAAAGACCGCTTGCCACTTTTGCGGCAAATGGAAAAGCGCGCCATCGGCGAGCAAGCCTATCAGTTCCCTCTCTTGTGGTGGCAGCGCATCGTGCCGCATAGCAGCCGGCTCAAAGGCTGGAAGATTGGGCCGAGCCATTACGTCAATCAGGATTTGCGCGACGTGTGGTTGGCGCAATAACTGAAGGCGGATAGAGAATCGAGAATTGAGGAATGCGCCGTCCTCCATCCTCGAACTTCGATTCTCAGGCCTGGTTGAAAAATGCGCCAGTATATCCTCAAACGCTTGTTGCTGATGATCCCGACGCTTCTGGGCGTGGCGGCGCTGGTGTTTTTTTTGCTGCGCATCGCGCCGGGAGATATCGTCGAGCTCAAGTACGCCGGCACCGGCACGTTTGCGCCGAAGGAAGCACTCGATCGCGAGCGCGCGCAGTTGGGACTGGATAAGCCGCTCGCGCAGCAGTTCGTCGTCTGGATTACCGGTATCGTTCGCTTCGAGTTCGGCAACTCGATGTGGACGGGGAGACCGATCACAGAAGAAATAAAGGTTCGCCTTGAGCTGAGTTTGCAACTTGCCGTAATGGCAACCTTGGTCGCGATCATCCTCGCGATTCCGCTGGGAACGCTGGCTGCAGTGAAGCAGGATACCTGGGTCGATTATCTGGTTCGCATTTTTTCCATCGGCGGGCTGGCGATGCCATCTTTCTGGTTGGGTATCTTGATCATTCTCGGTTTCCTGATCTTCTTTAAATGGATGCCGCCTTTGATCTTCACCTCATTCTGGTCCGACCCGCACGCCAACCTGGCGCAGCTCATCTGGCCGGCGCTGGCTGTCGGTTATCGTTATTCAGCCATGGCGACACGTATGACCCGCTCGGCCGTACTGGAGGTGCTGCGCGAGGATTACGTGCGCACGGCGCGGGCGAAGGGGCTTTGGGAGTCGACGGTGATCGTCAGGCATGCGTTGCGCAATGCACTCCTGCCCATTGTCACGGTGATTGGCTTGGAATTCGCATTTTTAATCGGCGGTTTGGTGGTGACGGAGCAGGTGTTCAATCTCAACGGCATCGGTATGCTGTTCGTCCAATCGATCACAAACCGCGACTACACGATGACCCAAGCACTGGTGCTGCTGGTATCGTTCGCATTTATCTTCATGAATTTCCTGATCGATCTGCTGTACGCCTGGCTCGACCCGCGCATTCGTTACCAGTGATCGGGTTGTGTGCATCGCCGGTTCAACCCGAAATAGAATGCGTTCCACGATGCAATCCTTTATTGCCGCCGCCCGGAGTTTCGCGTCGGAGCGGCCTCTGGGCGCCATCGGCGCGGTCATCGTCATTTTGATGGCGGTCGCCGCGTTGCTGGCGCGAACTCTCTCCCCCTATGACCCGCTCCAGACCGACTATGGAGCCATGTTTCAATCGCCGGGCGCGGGCCACTGGTTCGGCACAGATTCTTTCGGTCGCGACGTGTTGTCGCGACTTCTTTACGGTTCACGCACGGCATTATGGATCGGCTTCTCTTCGTCGATCCTCGGCACCAGCATCGGCGCCGTGATCGGTGTTTACTGCGCCTATTTCGGCGGCCGCGTGGATCTGCTTTTGCAGCGTTTGATGGATATTCTGCTTTCTTTTCCGCTCATCGTGCTCGCCCTTGTCGTCGTTGCCGTGATGGGCTCGGGAGTCTGGAACGTGATCTTCGCCATCGCGGTGCCGATGATTCCGCGCGCCGCCCTGGTGGTGCGCAGCAGCGCTCTCGCTCTGCGTCAAATGCTCTTCATCGAATCCGCGCTCACGCTGGGCGCGAGCCACGCGCGGATTATCTTCCGCCACATGCTGCCCAACGTCATGGCGCCTTATCTGATCATGCTGACGGCATTCCTGGGACAGGCGATTCTTCTCGAAGCTTCGCTTTCGTTTCTCGGCCTTGGAGTGGCGGAACCGGTTCCGGCGTGGGGACTGATGCTGCGCGGGGCGGCGGTGGAGTTCGCCGAGCGAGCGCCGTGGATGGCTCTTTTCCCAGGACTGGCGATCAGCCTTGCGGTCTTCGCTTTTAACGTGTTGGGAGATTCGTTGCGCGACGCTCTGGATCCGAAGTTGAGGCTGCCGTAGTTCTTTTTAGCAGACGAAAAGATTCCCCGGGTAAACGGAAGACGTTGCGGTTTGCGGACGCTACGTGAGAAACGCTTCTTGTGGCGTTACTCTTTCCCTTTCCACAGGTCTAGGCTCGTCGAACCGCTGCGTCCATGGTAGTAACTCTGCTGCACTTTGACGAGTTCCGCCCGGGTCATTTCCACTTTTTTTGTTTCGCCGCCTCTGCTGACATATTCGAAGAGGACATGGCGCTGGTCTCGAAAAATTCTGACCAACCGGCCTTCTTCGGCGTCAATGATTCTGCCGATGGTGCGCAGCACTTCGCCGAGGTTATGGATATCGGGGATCTTGCCCAGTTGGATGCGCCGGTGCAGGCCGGCCTCGTCGATACGACTGATGTCGATCGGATTGTAGGTCCGGTTGACGCTTACGATCTCAGGTTTATCCGGCGGTTTGTCCAAGCGAACCGTGTTGAGTTTATGAATGATATTTCTCAATCCTGATTTTGGCGTTTCGACGGGTTGGGGCGGCGCCTTGCTTTCCGAGCGCTTGCGATCGCAGCGCACGTGTACGACAAAGCTGCGCTCCTGTTGCTCGATTTCAATTAGTTGAGGAAACAAGTCGGCAAGGTCCTGGCCGATCGCCCGCAATACCCGCGCATAATAATTTGATAGCTGATTAGCTTCCACCTTGAAAAAACTCCGACAAACGGACTAAGCGTCTTGCTCTCAATCGAATGCTAGAATACCTGCTGGCTCGGTCATGGGTTCACGCAGAGCGTGGAGCCATTGTATTACGAAACCGCCGGGCTGTCTCTCCCAAATCCGGGAGCGCGACCGGGTTCGTTACCGTTCGCTCGGCTTTGGTTCGTTTGAGCCGCCGCGTCCCGCGGCATAGCGCTGCTGCAGCTGATACAATTCGGTGTTACTGAGTTCTTCCTTACGCGCTTTGCCCTCGGCGTCCTGATACTCAAAGATGATTTGATGCAGGTCCTTGAAGATTTTAACGGCGCGCCCGTTCTGGGCGTCGATGACTTTCCCGATGGTCCGCAGTCTCTCGCCGAGACTATAGATGTCGGGCATGCCGCCTTCATCGCCCCGGTGATCGATTTTCTGATGGTCCAACCGGTCGATGTCATGGGCGCTATAGGTTCGGGTAAATGGGACGAATTCCAAATCAGGCTCGTGCTTCGGAACACGAATGATGTCGCTCACCCTGTCGACAAGTTTCTTTACGCTCATCCAGGAGGACGTACCTCGGTCATGCATTCGGCTCTTTGCACAAAGACCGTTGGCGACAAAATTTTCGCCATTAGCCTCTATGGCCAGGTTTTCCGGAAAAAATGCAGCGAGATCCTGGCCGATCACTCGTAGAGCGCGGGCATAAAACCCGGTCGTTTGTTCCATAACAAGGTTGAGTAGCTCAAATAAATTCACAACGTGAGTTGGCAGTTGCGAAAATG
>CAMLCX010000351.1 GCA_946478635.1 uncultured Pseudomonadota bacterium | reverse complement strand
GTCACCGTGCCGCAGATCGGCGGCATGTACCGCGGCGACCGCTCGCGCAAGGAAACGCTGGTCGAATTTGGTTTTCGCCTGCCGTCGGCGCTGGATAACCGGCCGCTGAACTTCGAAGAGTTCGAGGGCATGGTCAACCAGGTGATTTATGTATCAGCGACACCGGCGGCCTATGAGCTGGGCAAGAGCCGCGGCGCGGTGGTGGAACAGTTGATTCGTCCCACCGGTTTGATGGATCCGGCGATCATCGTCCGGCCGGCGCGCAGCCAGGTCGACGACCTTTTGGAAGAGATCCGCAAACGGGTCGAACGCAAAGAGCGCGTGCTGGTGACGACCTTGACCAAACGCATGGCAGAGGATTTGACGGAATATTACCAGGAGCTTAACGTCAAAGTTCGCTACCTTCATTCCGATATCGAAACCATCGAGCGGGTCGAGATCATCCGCCAGCTGCGCATGGGCCAGTTCGACGTTCTCGTGGGCATCAATTTGCTGCGCGAGGGGCTCGATTTGCCGGAAGTCTCATTGGTGGCGATTCTCGACGCCGACAAGGAGGGCTTTTTGCGCTCTGACCGCTCGCTGATCCAGACCATCGGCCGGGCGGCGCGCAACGTTTACGGCACGGTGATCATGTATGCCGATTCGATGACCGACTCCATGAAGCGTGCCATCGAAGAAACCGAGCGGCGCCGGAAGTCGCAGGCGGCGTTCAATACAGAGCACGGCATCACGCCCCAATCGATCGTCAAATCCCTGGGCTCGCCGCTGATCAAGATTTACGATGCGGACTATGTCGATATGTCCCTGGCGGCGGAAAGCTCGGCGAAATACGGCCTGGCCGATTTAACGCGCATGATCCGAAAGTTGCAAAAAGAGATGAAAGACGCGGCGCAACGTCTGGATTTCGAAAGCGCCGCCCAAATGCGCGATCGCATTCGTGAGCTTCAGGAACAAGAACTGGCGCTGCGCGAATCGGCCTTGGAACGAAGCGCGGCCACCTAACCTTTGCGCGGTGAAACGCATGATCGAATCGATCAACGAATCACAATCGATAGCGGTGTATTAGACGCTGCTCCCAGCCGGTCGTGCCACGGGCGCCGGGCATTGATTAGCGGCACCGGCCAGACGGGTGAGCGCAGCAGATTTCCGAAAGGTCATGAACCCGACCTCCGATAAGTTGGCCGGCTTGCCGTCGCGCCCGGGCGTCTATCTCATGCGCGACAAAGCCGGCAAAGTGATTTACGTCGGCAAAGCCAAGGACGTGCGCGCGCGGGTGCGCTCTTATTTCAATAATTCGGACGAGCGCTCGCAAGTTCAATTTTTGCTGCGGCGCGTCGAGGATATCGAAACGCTGCTCACGAGCAGCGACAAAGAAGCGCTCATCCTCGAAAACAATCTGATCAAACAGTACAAGCCGCGTTACAATATCCGCCTCAAAGACGACAAGAGCTATCTGAGCATCAAAGTGACGACCCAGCATCCCTGGCCGCGCATATTCGCCACCCGCAAAATCGTGAAAGACGGCAGCCGCTACTTCGGGCCATTCTCTTCGGCGGTGGCCGCCCGCGAGACCATCGACATCATCGAAAAGCATTTTTTGTTGCGCAATTGCACCGATCACAATTTTCGCAACCGCAGCCGGCCTTGTCTGCAGTACCAGATCAAGCGTTGCATGGCGCCTTGTGTGCTGGCGGTACCGGAAGATATGTACCGCGAGCAGGTGCGCCAGGCGATGCTGTTCATCGAGGGCAGGCAGCAACAGTTGATCGCCGAGCTGCGCCAGCGCATGCAGACGAAGTCCGAGGCGCTGGAGTTCGAAGCGGCGGCGCGCATTCGCGACCAGATTCAAGCGGTTGAGAGAACGCTCGAAAAACAGCGGATGGTCACCCACTGGGGCGCCGATCAGGATGTCTTCGGCCTCTATCGCGAGGGCGGTTTTATCGAAGTGCAGGTGCTGCTCGTGCGCCAGGGCAAGCTGACGGAAAATCTTTCCTACTCCCTGCAGGATTTGGAGTTTCCCGACGAGGAAATCGTCGGCTCTCTGTTGACGCAATTCTATCAGGGGCAACGCTTCGTGCCGGACGAAATTCTTCTGCCGGTAAACTTGGAAGACAAACAGGCGCGGGAGGAGTATCTTGCGGAGCGCAAGGGCAAGCGAGCGGAGATCATCAACCCGCAGCGCGGCGACAAGCGGCATCTGGTGCAGATGGCCGAAGATAATGCCAGGCAGAGCTTTTCAGAGCGGCACGATCAGGAGAAAGCCCGCGAGACGATGCTGCGGGAGCTGCAGGCGCAGTTGCGCTTGAAGCGCTATCCGCAGCGGGTCGAGTGCTTCGATATCTCGATGATTCATGGCGCCAACGCGGTCGGTTCCATGGTGACGTTCATCGACGGCGAGCCGAACAAAAACTTTTATCGCCATTTTCGCATTCGCACCATCGATCCGGCGTCGGGCGGCGATGATTTCGGCATGATGCTCGAAGTCCTCAAGCGGCGTTTTCGCCGCGGCAAGGAAGATGCCGATCTGCCGGACTTGATCGTCGTCGACGGCGGCAGGGGACAGCTGGCGATGGCTTTGACGGCGATGGCCGAGCTCGGGATCGAGGGTGTCGATGCCGCGGGTCTTGCCAAGATGCGCGTGCAGGCGGCGCCGCGCAGCGCCGAAATCGAACGGTCCGAGGAACGAGTATTTTTGCCGGGGCAAAGTAATCCGGTGATTTTGAAGCGCAACTCCAATGCGCTCTTTCTCTTGCAGAGGGTGCGCGACGAGGCGCATCGCTTTGCGATCACCCATCACCGCAAGCTTCGGTCGAAACAAACGCTTTATTCGGCGCTCGATCGCATTCCGGGCGTGGGCGGGGCGCGCAAACGTGCTTTGCTGCGCGCCTTCGGCAGCGTCAAACGCATCGAACAGGCGTCGCTCGAAGAATTGCTCGCGGTGCCTTCGATGAACGAGCAGGTAGCCAGAGAGATCATGCAGGGTTTGCGCGGCGAATCACAATAGGAGTCAGCTGTGAGCGCGGAGGGGCGAGGGCAGGCCATCGGAGAGAGAATTCATCCATCGGCTTGGTTGTTCGTCCCGACCCTCGCCCTGCTGCTCGGGCAGGCGGTTGCGGTCCTGCCCTGGCGTATCCCGCTCGAAGCTGCGGCGATTTCCCTGGCTCCGGTTTTTCTTATCGGTTCGGTGCGTTGGCGGCGCAAAGCGCTTTTGCTGACGCTTTCGTTGTCCGCGCTTTTTCTCGGTTATGCGCGGCACCGCGAACTCTTGTATCCCGAGTTTCCGGCCAATCACGTGCGCTCGGTCATGGCGCGCGACGAGGGGCGCTTGTACCTGGAGGGTACGCTGCGCCACGAGCCGGAAAAGCTGGTGAACCGGACTCGCTGGCAGGTAGCCGCGGCGCGGGTCTGGCAGCCGACAGGCGCGGAAGAGATTACCGGCGATATTCTCGTGACCCTGCGCAGCATCCGTCGGGACTGGCGTTACGGCGACCGGGTGCGCTTCTGGATCCGACCGCTGGTTCCGCAAAACAGCGGCAATCCCGGCGGATTCGATTATGCGACTTATCTTGCCCGCCGGGCAGTCTACGTCACCGGATTTTTGGAAAACGATCAGGAAGCCGAGTTGCTGGCAAGGCATACCGGCGCGATTCGTGTTTTCGTTGAAGATTTACGCCGCCGCATCCGGCGATTCATCGACACCCATCTATCTCGCGAGACCAGCGGCTTGTTGACTGCGCTGGTGGTCGGCGACATGGGCGGCATCAGCAAGGATACACGCGCGGCGTTCACCGCAGCGGGGGTCAATCACGTGCTCTCGATCTCCGGCCTGCACGTCGCCATGCTTGGGTTGGTTGTTTTCGTTCTCATTCGCTACGGCGGACAATACAGCACTTTCCTCATGCTGCGCCTGAATCTTTTGAAGGTGGCGGCATTTTTTTCTTTTCTGGCGGTGCTCTTTTACACGGCGCTTGCCGGCGCGATGGTGCCGACCGTTCGTTCGGCGATCATGATCGGCGTCTATCAACTGGCGGTCTTGCTCGATCGCGAAGAGGAAGTATTTGCGAGCTTGACGTTGGCGGCCCTGCTCATTGCCCTTCTCTGGCCTGGCGTGGTGGCGGACATTTCATTTCAACTTTCTTTTCTTGCGGTACTTTTTATTGTCTGGGGAATGCGGAGGTTTTACATCCGGCAACCGGCAAACGCGCGCGATGAATTGCCGCAGGAACGGAGCTGGTTTCGAGCCCGCCTGAGACAAGCGAGCATGCATCTTGCCGTGCCGCTGCTGGCAACGCTCGGCACCGGCCCGTTGATCGCCCATTACTTTGGCCACCTGTCGCTCGCCGGCTTTCTCGCCAATCCGATCGTCGTGCCCCTGGTTGGTTTCATCATCGTGCCTTTAGGCCTCGTCATCGGCTTTTGCGCGGTGTTTGCCCCTGAAGCCGGCGCTCTGCTGGCCGGCGTTGCGGACAAGCTGGTTTCGCTTACGACCTGGCTGGTGCACTTGTTTACCAATTTGCCGCTGGCAAATTTCGGCGTGCCTGCGCCAAATGCTTTAGAGATCGCGCTGCTCTACGGTTTGCTGATCAGTGTCTTTGCTTTCACCAAGAAGGCGCATCGCGTGACGGCGCTTACCGTCGGTGTGCTCCTGCTCGCAGCGGACGTCGGGTACTGGTGGAGCGAGCGCTACCAGCGCAAGGAAATGCGCATCACCCATCTAAACGTCGGCCAGGGTGACGCGGCGGTGGTGGAATTGCCAGGCTCCAAGGTGATGTTGATCGATGCCGGCGGTACCGCCGTCGGAGATTTTGACACGGGGGAGGCGATCGTTGCGCCCTATCTGCGCTCGCGCAAGATACTTAAGGTCGATTATCTCGTCGTGACCCATCCACGCATCGATCATTACGGCGGCATGCGTGCGATCCTCACGGAGTTTTCGCCAGAGGAGTTTTGGTCGGGTTCGGCGCGGGGCCAGACCGGCCGATTCGAAGACCTGGAGGAAGCGCTGGAGCAGGCCAAGCTCCCGCGCGTCGCGCTCCATGAGCTGCAAGCCTGTCGAATTATCGACCCAGTCCGCTTGTGCGCGTTGCATCCGCCCGTGGAAAAATCGGAAGAAAGTTCCGTGGTGTTGCGGCTGGAGCATGGCAATTTGCGCTACCTGTTCGCCGGTGACATCGACAAACGGGATGAGATGGCGTTGTTGCAACGCGTGGATCGGATTCGCAGCGCGGTCTTGAAAGTGCCGCGCCACGGTGGTCCGACGGCGAGCACGGCAGAGTTCATCGCCGCGGTTCGGCCCGCACTGGCGGTGATCTCCGCCGGGGCGCGCAGCCGCAATGAAGCGCAGCGTGAAGAGGTGGCGGAGCGCTATCAGCAATCGGGCGCGGACGTCCTGCGCACCGCTGTGGACGGCGCGATCATCATCGAAACCAACGGCGCCACGCTGCGCTATTCGGGATACAAAAGCGGCAGGAAAGGCGAGATCAATTTAAGCGCGAGCCCTACTGATTCCATCGTGTTTTCAAGATGAGACTAATTATGTTAGAGTGGTCACATGGCGAGACCAC
>CAMLCX010000350.1 GCA_946478635.1 uncultured Pseudomonadota bacterium | reverse complement strand
GCGCCGCGGCGGTCGCGGCTTTGATCATCGGCGCTTTGGTCGTGCGCACCGGCGGAGTTTATTTCATCATGGTCACCCTTGCCTTCGCGCAGATGATCTACGCCGTTTTTCACGACACGAAAATCGCCGGCGGCTCGGACGGCATTTACATTACCGTGCGTCCCGAACCGGCCATTGCCGGGCTGAAGCCGCTCAACCTGGAAAATCCTGCGGAGTTCTATTATTTGACGCTGCTCCTGCTCGCTTTTGTATTTTGGTTTCTCAGCCGTCTGTTGCACTCGCCGTTCGGCCGGGCTTTGGCCGGCATCCGTATCAACGAACAGCGCATGCGCTCGATCGGTTATCCTGTTCTTGCCTACAAGCTCGCCGCCTTCGCGCTCGCGGGCGCCTTGGCGGGTCTGGCCGGCTATCTGGCGGCGTGCCAGTTTGGTTTCGTGAATCCGGATATTCTCGCCTGGCAGCAGTCGGGAATCGTGTTGATGATGGTCATCCTGGGCGGCATGGGACGTCTTCACGGCGCGGTCCTCGGCGCCTTTGCCTATATCGTGCTGCAGGAAATATTTTCGATGCCCGCCGTTCTCGGCGACGACGCCAAACATTGGCAACTCGCCATGGGCGCGCTGATCGTCGTCATCGTGCTGGCCTTTCCGCACGGTCTCGGCGGCATGATCGACATGGCGATACGCCGCCATGCGTATCGCCATGTGGGCATATTGAAGGACAGAAAATGACCGAGACGATTCTCCAGGTCCACGAACTTTGCAAAAATTTCAGCGGACTTGCCGCCGTAGATAACGTGTCGCTCGAGGTCAGGTCACGGGAACTGCACGCGGTCATCGGTCCCAACGGCGCCGGCAAGACAACCCTGATAAATCTTTTGTCGGGCGATCTACCGGCGAGTGCCGGCCTGATTTCGTTTCGCGGCCGAGAAATCTCGCGCTTGGCACCCGAGCAGCGTTCGCGCCTGGGCATCGGCCGAAGTTATCAAAAGACCAATATCTTTCCCGCCTTCACCGCGTTTGAAAATTGCCGCATCGCCGCCCAGTCGCGCACGCCGCGGGCACTCCATTGGCTGCGCGAGGCGCGCGCCTACGACGGGGTCATGAATCTCGCCCGCCGGGCGCTCGATGCCGTCGGTTTGGCCCCTCGGGCGGATGAACTTGCGCTCGCGTTGAGCCACGGCGAGCAGCGGCAATTGGAGATCGGCATGTGCCTGGCCACCGAACCTCAACTGCTTCTGCTCGATGAACCGCTTGCCGGCATGGGCGCGGAAGAGTCGGCCCGGATTATCGAATTGATCGGTCGTCTCGCTGAGAGTCACGCGCTGCTGCTCGTCGAGCATGATATGGACGCGGTGTTTCAGTTAGCCAAAGTGCTCACGGTCATGGCCAACGGCAAGGTCATCGCAACCGGTGCGCCCGAGGAAATCCGCGTCAACCGCGACGTGCAAACGGCTTATCTCGGCGCGCAGGATTCGCTGCCATGACGCCAATCATCGAAGCACAAGGACTGCATGCTTACTACGACGCGAGCCATGTATTGCAGGGCGTCGACTTGACTCTCCATGCGGGTGAAGTCGTAGGCCTGATGGGACGAAATGGCATGGGAAAAACCACGCTCCTGCGCACGTTGCTTGGCCTAGTGCCGCCGCGCCGCGGCACAGTGAAAGTCAACGGCAAGAACCTGACAGGGGCCGCGCCCCATCTGATCGCGCGCGAAGGCATCGGCTACGTGCCCGAGGGACGCGGCATCTTTCCGAATCTGACGGTGCGCGAAAATCTTCTCATGGCCGCCCGAATTGGCGCGGGCGGAAAACAGGATTGGACGTACGAACGCATCCTTGAAGTTTTCCCGCGGCTTTCCGAGCGCCTCTCCCACGGCGGACAGCAGCTCTCGGGCGGCGAGCAGCAAATGCTCTCGATCGGTCGCGCGCTCATGACCAACCCCGTGGCCCTCATCCTCGACGAGGCGACCGAAGGGCTGGCGCCGCTCATCGCCCGGGAGATCTGGCGCATCCTTCGCGCTGTCCGCGAATCGGGTCTCGCCGCCATCATCGTCGATAAAAATTTCGCCGCGCTGTCCGCCCTCGCGGACCGAAATATCATTCTGGTGAAAGGGCGGGTCGTGTTTGAAGGCAGCGGCGCTGAATTACGGGCCACGCCGGAAATACTTCATCAACACCTGGGAATCTGATTCGTCGGAAAGGTCAGCCGAGCGGGGAAAATCTTTCAACCGGGCGAGTGCTCCTCTTCCAGATGCAATTCCTTCGGTAGAGAAATTTCAAATCTCTTGGCGATTCGATTGAGAAACTCTTTGCCACTCTCGTCCGGCGCCTTTTCAATCCCGAATAGCGAAGCAGCCACGTCTTCGGTGGTTCTCAGGTGCTGGGACAGGATGGGATCTTGTTTGAGCACGGTTTGAAAGTATGACTTCGCCAAGCTGAACTTCGCCCTATCCTGATAATGCTTGGACATTCCTCTATTGACCCCATAGAAGACGACCATCAGTACCAGGCCAGTAGAAACCGCCAAACCCGCCGCATACCAATGGTCTTCAAAGATCAGAAATGGCTCGCGCACGAAAACCAACACGGAAGTCTGTAGTAAACAGGCGATCAAAACCAGCACCGCGCCGGTTACGAAATCAGCTTTTTGGGACGCTAGGTTTTGAATCTGCGTGACATTAAATTCCAGGTAGGTCTGGGATACTTTGGCGATTAAATCGGGGGACAGACGGGAAACTCCCTTGAGCACGAACATCACTCCGGCAAAGCCCAAAATCGCGGATAAAATGCTGGCAAAACGATCGATCAGCATACAGCGTGCTCCGGTGGACGAGAATCCTCGAACTCTGCACGGGGGAAACCCATATCGCGATCATCCTTCGAGAGTCAACGAGTATTTTTTCGGCAATTTCGTGGGCGGACTCGTAAGCAATCGGTCGGCGGCCAATGACGCACGGAGCCGACCGGCCGAATTGCCGATCGGCTCCCCTTGATTCAGTGCGGCAAGCGAAGATGAATTATTACTTCGGCTGCGAAACAACCCGCAGGTAGGGCTTAAGCGTTTTGAAACCTTGCGGGTATTTTTTCTTGGCGTCCTCGTCGGAGACCGATGTGGGGATAATGACATCCTGGCCAGGCTTCCAGTTGACCGGCGTCGCCACCGTGTGCTTGGCGGTAAGCTGCAGCGAATCGAGCAGGCGCAATACCTCGTCGAAGTTGCGGCCGGTGCTCATCGGATAGACGAGCATGGCTTTGACCTTTTTGTCCGGCCCGATGAGAAACACCGAGCGCACCGTCTGATTGTCCACCGCGGTACGTTTGCCGGGGGTCTCGCTCGCCGGGAGCATGTCGTAGAGCTTAGCGACCGTCAGCTCCGCATCGCCGATAATCGGGTAGTTCGGCGCGTGCCCCTGAGTCTCCTGGATATCTTTTGCCCAGCCCTTGTGATCGGTTACCGGATCGGCGCTCAGCCCGATGATCTTGCAATTGCGTTTTTCAAACTCGGGCTTGAGGCTGGCCATGTAACCGAGTTCTGTCGTACAGACGGGCGTGAAATCCTTGGGGTGTGAAAACAGAATCCCCCAACTGTTGCCGAGCCATTCGTGAAACTTAATATTTCCTTCAGACGTTTCAGCCGAAAAATCCGGCGCCACGTCGCCTAATCGAAGTGCCATAAAATTTCTCCTTTCGACATGTTTGGATATACCAAGGGCTACCGCGATTGAAAGCTTTCGTCAAATGCAAACCCGATGGTCGCTTCAAACTTGACAAACGCCACGGAAAGCATCCTGTTTGCGAAACCGCCTTTGCACTTTGCGTCCCATCAAGCCATGCGGCGCGCGCCACTATCTTTTGGGTAACTCCTTGAGCGCTTCCGTCAAATAGCTTTGATCGACGTATTTTGCAAGATTCGTAATAGACCCCTTCGCGCCCACCTGATCCATGTAAATCCGGATCGCGTATTCGGTCCCTTTGAGACTGAGGTCGGCATCGGGATGCCAGATCTGATGCTGTGTGTAGTATTCCCAACCGCGGCGCGCGTAATTGGGCTTGAGTTGCATCTCGCGGGCGAGAAAATCGATCGCCGCCTCTTTGTTTTCGTACATCCAGCGATGGGTCAACGCCAGCGCTTTCATGAAACGGACCGCCAGCGCGCGATTCTTTTCCGCCCAAGATTTCTTCACTGCCAATGCGCTCAACTCAAATTCCGGCACCGCGTCGATAAGTCGTCCGACAACATTGAATCCCGCTTCTTCGGCGATGTAATTGAGCGGGATAGCCACCGTCGTCGCGGCGATCTGGCCGGATTGTAGCGCCGCCAGGTTCGCCGACGAGCCGCCGGCCACGACGAGTATTTTATAATCGCGCGGATACTCCAATCCTTTCACCCTGAGGGCCTGTTTCATCGCAGTGACCGTGCCGCTCGTGAGCGAAGAGGAGCCAAAGGTGGCTCCGCGCAGTTCCTCGATACTTTTGTATTTCTTGCCGGCGACGATGTCATGCGTAAGCCCATTGATGACGCCGCCGATCATCACCATATCGAGGCCGCGTTCCGCGGCTTCGTAAAACGCCTCCGCGCCCCCCGAGCCGACTTGCAACGATCCGGCCGCGAGCGCTTGAACATTCATCGGCGTGCCGCGCAAGAGTATGAGCTGTCCATCGAGCCCCTGTTGTTCGAGAAAGCCCTTTTTGACGGCGGCCCAGAGCGGTCCGTAACCGAGCGTCTTGCTCGACGCGCCGAAATAAATCTTCGGCTTATCCTGCGCACCGGCAGATGAAAGAGCTAACGTAACGAGTAGCAGTGCCGCTCTGATTCGAGCACGGAGAACCATACCATCCTCCTGATTGGAATTCAGCTGCTGTAAGCATCAACCTTCGTCGATGCGCCGGAAAGACGCTTACGGGTAGGCTCGATTACGGATGCACGCTCTCGAGGAACCAGTCGGTGGGAATTTCCCGCCCGATGCCCTGCGCCTTCGCCTGCTGAAATACCGCCGCGCCGACAGCGGCGAATTGCAGGCCGATGCCAATATTATTAAGGAAGCAGGTCGACTCCTGCGCGTTGGCTCGACCCTGCGCTTTGCCCGTCACGAGGTCCTTGAGCGGCGGAGCGGAGAGCCAGAACGGATGCTCGACATTCACTTCGCGCGCATGTGCCGGACCCTTGCGAATGATATCGATGGCATCATGAGCGGGGATGCCCTCTTCGCCGTAGC
This sequence comes from uncultured Pseudomonadota bacterium, assembly GCA_946478635.1. The sequence goes on along the minus strand of CAMLCX010000350.1, from coordinate 367 downwards.
CGGCAACGTAGTTCGTCGGCGCGTGCTGGTGCGCGTGGATCACCAAGCGGTCGACCTTGCGGATGGTATCGTCGCCCAGTTCGGGAACCCGGACACAGGTGAGATGCAATCCCGGCTTCACCCAGTCCGCGCTCACCACACGCGTCAAGGAATTGGTCGTCGCCGCGATGATATCGGCGTCGCGAATCGCCTCCTCGGGCGAATCCACCGCGCGCACTTCGGCATCCACCTTGGCCTGCATCTCTTTGACGAACGCTTCCCGGTTGGCCCGGGTCGGACTGAAAACATTGACCCGCTTGAGCGGCCGCACCGCGCACATCGCCGGCAGGTGACTGCCCGCCTGCCAGCCTGAGCCGAACAGCGCCAT
>CAMLCX010000349.1 GCA_946478635.1 uncultured Pseudomonadota bacterium | reverse complement strand
AAATCGCCGCGCTGCAAGCAGACTTGAAACCCGGGATACGATTCAAAAAGGCCAATTATCTAAGTCCGGAAGTTCTTCTAGACAAGGGCAACGAATGGTCGGATTATTTCGACAAAGAGTTTCTTCGGTGACCCGAAGACCCGACAGCAGCCAGGCGCGGAGGAAGCGACATGGCGAGTAAATGAGAACGTAGTGGGACAGAGGCTCCTGGAGATAGAGTCCAGAATCATGCTGGACTGACTTGTCAGATCTTGTATTGTTCCAAAAAGGCTTATGTTAATTGTTCAAATGATGAGCTAGGGTAATCGATCAGGGTGCTGAAAGGAGACGAGCCTATTGCTTTCAACAGTTGAACAAGCCCGATTGCGGATATCCAAAAATACCGACGCGAGAAAAAAATCGCAGTTCGGCCAATTTCTTACGTCCGCCAAGACCGCGTCCTTCATGGCCGGTCTTTTCCCTCCTGCCGGTGGCAATTGTCGCTTGCTCGATGCAGGAGCGGGGATTGGCTCGCTTTCCGCGGCATTCCTGGAAAGATGGGATTCCGGAAGTTTTGATTTCGAGTCCGTTGAGTTGGATGCTTTTGAAATCGACGACTCGCTACATCCGCACTTGATCCAGACACTGGCAAAATATTGCAGTCGCAGTTTTGTCTCCACGGTCCGCGGAGTCGATTTCATACACGCCGCTGCCGACTGGCTTTCCGGCAGCCTATTTGCGGAGTCATTCCCAAAGTACACCCACGTGATCCTCAACCCACCGTACAAGAAGATCAACAGCAATTCGGCGCACCGGTTGGCCTTGCGCCGTGCCGGCATCGAGACGGTGAATCTGTACGCGGCCTTTGTGGCGCTGGCGGTAGCGTTGGGAGCGCCAGGCTGCCAGATTGTGGCGATCGTTCCGCGCAGTTTTTGCAACGGGCCGTATTATCGCTCGTTTCGTGACTTTATCCTCGACCGTGCAGTTTTGCGGCACATGCACCTATTCGATTCGCGCAGCAAGGCATTCAAAGATGACGAAGTGTTGCAGGAGAATGTCATCATCTACCTTGAACGCGGCGGTCGGCAAGGGGCAGTAACAATTTCCACATCTACAGACGACAACTTTAGCGATCTTGACAGCCATGAGCATCCATTCGACCGCATCGTTTTACCGGGAGACCCAGAGCGATTCATACATGTGCCCACATCACCGGAGAAGAATGACGGCGAGTTGTCCGCTATAATTCGCTACTCGTTGGATGATCTTGGCATCAAAGTTTCGACTGGGCCGGTCGTCGATTTCCGCCTGAAAGAGCACCTTCGTGAAATGCCCGAGCCGGGGACCGTCCCCTTGCTTTATCCAGGCCATTTCACTGGCAACGGTATCCTGTGGCCAATCGAAGGTATGAAGAAGCCCAACGCAATCGCGCGCAACGCCGAAACCGAAAAGTGGTTTTATCCAAACGGATTTTACTGTGTGGTACGGCGCTTTTCGTCCAAAGAAGAAAAACGCCGGATTGTGGCGAGCGTGGTTGATCCTGGAGCGTTCGATGACGCGCCCATGCTTGGATTCGAGAATCATTTGAACCTGTTTCATGAGAACAAGCGCGGCTTGCCGCAAGCTCTGACCCGTGGGTTGGCCACATTTCTGAACACTACTGCTGTCGATGAGATCTTCCGGCGGTTTAACGGCCATACGCAGGTCAATGCAACTGACCTCAGGCTGATGAAGTATCCGAGCCGTGACACGCTAATTGCGCTTGGAACGTGGGCCATGCAACAGCGTGATCTCACGCAGACGATGATCGATGACAAGCTCGGAACTCTGATAGCATGACGGTCAGCAAGAAGAACCGCTACATTAAGGCTGCGCATCAGATCTTGATTTCTCTTGGGCTTCCTCGTGCGCAACAGAACGAGCGTTCCGCGCTCTGTCTACTGGCCCTTTTGAACCTCACGCCAGGCAAGACGTGGGCTGACTCGGAAAACCCGCTCGTAGGCATCACGCCCATCATGGATTGGGTGCGAAAGTACTACGGCAAGAAGTATGCGCCGAACACCCGCGAGACGATCCGCCGCCAGACTATGCACCAGTTTTGTGATGCGGGCATCTCACTGTACAATCCAGACAAGGCCAACCGCCCGGTGAATAGTCCCAAGGCAGTTTATCAGATCGGACCCGCTGCGCTGGCTTTGCTGCGCACTTTCGGCACGCCCACATGGCATGACGCGCTGGCGACTTATCTGGCCGAGCGGGATACACTGGTTGCCCGATACGCCAAGGAGCGCAAACAGAACCGCATCCCGATCGAGATTGCACCAGGGAAAGAAATTACCCTCAGCCCCGGCGAACACAGCGAACTGATCCGGGCTATCATTGAGGACTTCGCCCCACGCTTTGCGCCGCGTAGCGTGCTTGTCTACGCCGGGGACACTGGCGACAAGTGGGGTTACTTCGACGCCGCGCTGTTGACCGGACTGGGTGTCAATGTAGATTCTCACGGCAAGATGGTGAGGGCGGGCAGGCAGCGGGAATGCCAATATATTACATAGCGTCAGGATGTGAATGGACTCCGGGTTACACGATCTCAAATAGGACGTTTTCGAATTCGGAGCTGACCGCCAAAGGATCGCCTGTTAAGCCGTAGGCTTCGTGCCCACGGCGCAATGGAACGGCCGGGCGATAAACAAGAGTTCGCGAACTTCGGGGGTTTGTGTTGCGGCGCGCCATTCAGTTACTTCCTCCGGGGCGAGCAGCGCGACGATCCCGGCTTCGAGCCGTTTTCCATGTGCCTCGCCGGGCCTGAAAGGGACGAGTTGAGGAAACACTTTTAGTGAGGCGAGCCCGGCGTCTCGAAAGCGCCGATAGAGCGTCGCATCCGCACAACCGCCGTCCGATACATTGCCCCGGGGACTTTCGACTTTCGTTTTTAACTCCGTCCGAAGCGAAACGTTGGCAAAGGACATCATGTCTTCGGCGCGTACCATCACTCCGATGCGCCCGCCGGGTTTGGCGACGCGAATCATTTCGGCGAGCATACGGTCGGCATCGACCTCTTCCATTACCGTTACCGAAACCACGTTATCAAAAACATCGTCCGCGAACGGCAGCGCTTCCGCGCTTCCCTCACGAAATTCGATCCGGTCGCGGTATCCGTGTTTTTCCGCCAGGTCGCGCGCCTCGCGAAGAAAGTACTGATTGATATCGATGGCGGCGATCGGGGTTGCGGCTTGCGTGCATTCGACGAGCAGGCGGGTGAGCACGCCTGAACCACAGCCGACTTCAAGTACCCTGTCGCCGGGATTGACGTCCAGTTCGGCGACGAAATGTTTTAGCGCGCGCCGGTAGCTTTCCGTACGGCCGCGAGCCTCCAACTGTTGGACTCCGCCAAGCTCGGCGCCGCCCAGAACGATCGTGCAATAGTGTTCGCTGAGCCGGGGCAGCAGCAGCTCCCATTGGGACGGCGCTAAAACGAGCGGCAACAGGATAAGCGGACGGCCGGACCCCACGATGCGATAGGAAATGCCGGCCCATTCGCCATGCTTCGGTGACAAATTCGCGGGCGGCAAGTTATTCGACTCTCGTTCTCTGTGCGCTAAAAATTTCAACAGCCCATCGCCGATCGAGTCCAGGTGATCAGCGACCACATCCGACCAGTTGACGTCCAAATAATTTTCAAATCTTATCTGTGCCGCGTCGGGCATAGACGCCAAAGATGTTTCTACGATCGCGGCGTTGGGCCCTTTGCCGCCATAAAAACAAAGGAGCCGCGAGCCGAGGGGCTTCAACGCGTCGATTTTTAACGTGCGCGGTGGACATACCAGCGTCAGAGATGCAAGGATCTCAGGGTGGACGCGCGCGAGACCGTCGAACTCCTGGAACTCGCGCGCGGCAAAGTGGGCTTTTTCCAGGCCCAGGTGATGGAGTAGCTGGAAAATGCGCTCTTCGACAGGAAGTTCGATGGCTGTTGCCATGAAGGCTGTCCTATACTGGAGCAGGCACAAAACTCAAACGAATAAATTATCGACAGCCACCGGCAAGCCTCGCGACTTGGGCAGCGTGCGCCAAGACGGAGCAGAGTTGTTTTCATCGACGCTTTTGACCGGCACTCGCTACTCCGTAACTTCCGTCCGATATTTCACTCACAGCCCATAAAACGTTTTGGCATTATCGTAGAGAATTTTCTGCACGGCGGATTGAGGGATCTCGCCTTTCTCCGCACGCCTTTTTAGCAGGCGGGGGAATTCGTATTCCATAGATGAATCGCGGTGGGTATAGTCGGAGCCGATCATCAGGCTGTCTTCGCCGGCGACTTTTAGAATATACGGCAAGTCTTCGTCGACCTGGCAGGTGACGTACATGCGGTTGGCCTTGAGCAAGTCCGAGGACAACGAGTAGCGGGCGAACTGACTGAAAGTGCCGGCGCCGTCGGCGGCTTTTTCCATGCGCCGTTTGAGTTCCCAGGCGATAAAGGGAATCCATGAGCAGCCGGCTTCGATGATGCCGAAGCGCAACTTGGGATATTTCACCGGCAGCTGATGGCGGATGATCGTATGAAAGGCGTGCACTGTCGGGAGCTGCGAGCGCATGAAAGAGCCAAGAGAAAATTCGCGAGCGGGTACGAAGTCGGGCGTGCCGGAACCGATGTGAACGCAGATGGGCAGGTCCAAGCGATTGGCTTCTTCGTAGAGAGGGAAGAAGTACGGATCGGCGGGCCACTTGTCGGCTTCCAAGTCGCCTTTCTTCAAGACGCCGCAGGCGCCGTGATCTTTGGCGAACTGGAGTTCCTTGATTGTCTCGTCCATGTTCATCAGAGGCGGCAGACAAACCCAACGCAAGCGGCCGCGGGACTCGGCGCAGCGATCGGCGAGCCAGCGGTTGTAGCTGCGCCGAAGCGCGGTGGAGACTTCCGGGCGCTCGGTCGCTTCCATTAGAAATAGCGTCGGATAGAGCACCTGGACTTCGGTGCCCATGGCGTCCATGTCGCGCAGTCGCGCCGGCACGTCCAATAATTCGCGGGTCTCGACCGTCGTGCGTGTGTTGTTATCGTCGCGCACGAAGCGCATCTGGCGGTGGCCATCGATCAGCCAGTAGCGCGCCGGTGTTTTGGTAGGGTCGACGCGGTTGGGATGTTGGGTGATCGGTTTGAACTCTTGCTCGAAGTCGCGCAAATATTCCCAAGTCGCTTCGGTTTCATCAATATGGGTGTCGGCGTCGATGATCGGCATGGCGCACCTCTTCTGAACCGTTCAGGAGATTTTAATCACAAATGGTGCAAACCGCGCAAAGGAAAACCCTCGCCCTCTCCCGCAAAGCGGGCGAGGGAACCGATTCGGCCGCCGGATTATCACCAAGTGATTCATCCACAGAGAATGAAAATGGCGATTCCCGCAACTCTGCTCCTGTAGCCTGGATGGAGCAAAGCGCAATCCGGGTTCTTGATGCACTCGCGCTCTGGACTGTGTCACGCCCCGCACCGCCGTCCTGGATTCCGCTTCGCTGCATCCAGGCTACAACTCTAAAGCGATTCGCGCCAAAATTTTCGAAGGAGAACACGGCATGCCGTGGACGATGAGAGACACAGCCACAAACCAAGAGGGCCGCTTGGTAGAGCGGCCCTGGCAACAAAGACGTTTATTTGATGGGAACTAAATCAGCCGGCCGACTCGGCG
>CAMLCX010000348.1 GCA_946478635.1 uncultured Pseudomonadota bacterium | reverse complement strand
CTTCCATTTTTTTTGCCCAAACTTTGAGCGCTTCCAATTCAGAACTCTGGGCAACGCAAACGGCCGGTAATAAAAAGACTAGGGTAACCGCGGACAGTACCGTCGCCCGGCGCGACCGCCCGAATAAAGAAAACATGAGAAACCTCCCTTCAAACAAACCACCCCCCCTCCCAACCCAGTTACGATGAATAGGAGGGCGAGCAACAAACGTAGATGATTTGAGATGAACGAACGGAGTCTAAAGAGAGGTAAAGGTCGGCGGACCGCGTGCTTTCTGAGGATCAGACCATGTGTTATTTGACGAAGACTCTTTATCGATGACTACGGCGGTGATTTCAATCGGTAGCGCGGCTTGCTGCGCCGTCGCCGCCGTTGCCAGCTGTGTGCGTGTGCCGTGGAGGCAACCGCATTCTTTTGTAACCTGCGAAGCATTCGCCAAGGTCACATGGAAGTGGAGCGGCAGGAAAAAAACGGCGAGCGCCAAGAAAACGCCAAGCCAGCGCGGCGTACTCACAGTCTTTAGCCTGGCGAGAGAACTCATTACTGGCTCTGATAACCCAGCGCCGACGGCTTGTCAATTCAGTTTATCCACTATCGGGCGCCAAGAGCCTGATCCGGCGTGCCATGGTGCTGTTGGTGAATTGGCCGCAAATCGGTAAGATTGCGGAGCTTTTCATGTAAATTGGAAGAACAATAGGCGGCAAGCCGGACATCGCCAAGCAGCGGCAATCGTGCTGCGGTAAACCTAGCGGACTCTGCCGCGTCTAAAGACTCTAGACGCGGCGGCGCCCGGCGCCAGGAGTACGCAGGTATGCTTCGCGGAACAACGTGTCTGGCCAACCATCTGGAAGAGCTTACGAGGGCCGAGAGGACAAAAGTGTGATTCGGCTTGTAACGGTGGACGCCCCCTTGACCCACCGGCCCCTCGGCAGTTTTTCCGGCGACGCGGAGCAAATGACGGATAGGAGCCCATCTGTGAACCCTGGGGACGAGGAGTTGGTGGCGTCAGCCCAACAGGGCAATCGGCGCGCATTTGAGGAACTGGTCGAGCGCCATCAGCGCAAGGCGTACCACATCGCATTCGGTTTCGCCCGCGACCGCGAGGACGCAAAGGACTTGTCTCAGGAGGCATTCTTGAAAGCCTTTACCTATTTAAGAAATTTCGACGGCCGGTCGAGCTTCTACACCTGGTTCTACCGAATTTTGGTCAATCTTTGTCTGGACTACAAACGCCGCCAAAATCGCAATGTGGCTGAAACATTTGATGAAAATGCGCAGAACCAAGTGGAGCCGTCGCAGGCGCCGAACAAACCGCGCGCGCCCGACCAGGAAGTCTTGGCCAAGCAAATCTCACTGCGAGTCGGTGAAGTATTGGCGAGCCTGCCGGCACGGCAACGCACGGCCTTTGTGCTTAAAAATCATCAGGGCCTTTCAATCAAAGAAATCGCCGAGCTGATGGAAACTGCCGAAGGCACCGTCAAAGTCCACCTGCACCGTGCCGTGGCCGCGCTCAGAGAAAAACTGGCGGATTTCGCCTAGGAGATTTGGATATGACAGCGCAAACACCCGCTTTGCCGTGCAAAGAACAGGAAGAGAACCTCGTGTTGTTTCATTACGGCGACCTGCCCGGCGCCGAGCGCAGTGACATGCAGACCCATTTGCAGAGCTGCGCCGCTTGCTCGGCGTATCTCAAGGACCTCACCGCCCTTCTGCCGCTCACGGTCGAAACCGACCAGCCGCCGCAAGGATTCTGGACAGATTATAACCGCGAACTCCGGCATAAACTGGATGGCCTTGCGGAGCGGAAAAACTGGCGCCAAAGACTCGCGGGCTTCCTTCAGCCGCGCTGGCTGCCGGCTTTCGCGACCGCGGCGGTGGTGGCGCTCGCCCTGACCTTTACGCTTGGCAAAGCTATGTGGTCGACGAACGACCCGACCCAGGAGGATGCCGCCATCATGGAACTTCTGCCCGTGGCCGAGAACCTGGATTTTTTTAAATCCATGGAGGTGCTCGACGACCTCGATTTGCTCGAATCCATGGGTGGTCAAGGCAATGCCGCGTGAGCCTTTGCGCGCGGTTAACAATGCTCGCCGGGTCGAGCCTGTTTCTCGCTTGGACGGCGTCTCACGGCGTATCGGCGACTAAGGATACTCAGCCCCCGGATCGAGAGATGTTGAAAATGATGGAGTTTCTTCGCGAGATGGAAATGATCAAACAGATGGAGATGCTGCAAGACATGCATCACCTGGAGAATGCCGACGATCCGAAAACCGGCATGCCGCAGAAAACTCCGCCGGCAAAAAAGAAGGAGACCGTGAAGTGAAGCGGTTGCTGAAATCGATAAGTCTTTTTTTCCTGGCGGTCACGCTTTCGGCCGCTGCCGTATACGCTCAGCCGGCGCCGCGCCGAGAATTGGCGCAAGCCGACAAGGACGCGCTCGAGCGTTGGCAGCGCATGGCGCCGGAAGAGAAACAAGAGATGCGCGAGCGCTTTCAGCGCTGGCAGAACCTGCCGCCGGGTGAGAAAGAAGAGCTGCAGAAAAAGTTTGAAAACTGGCGCCGGCTTCCGCCCGAAGAAAAGGCCACCGCCCAGCGTAATTTCGAGCGCTGGCAGAAGCTTACGCCCGAGCAACGCGCGCAGCTGCAAGAACGCTGGCAGCGCTGGCGCGAGTTACCGGCCGAGCGCCGCGAAGAACTCCGCAAGCGCTTCGAAACCCTGCGCGAGTTGCCGCCCGAGAAGCGCCGCGAGCTCAGACAAAAATTACTGGAGCGGCGTGAGCGCCTGTCGAACGGCGCTATCGATCCGTTGCGTGAAAAGGCGCGCGAGCGCTTCGAGCGACTTTCACCGGAAGAGAAAAGCCAGGTTCGCGAAAAGCTGCGCAACCTGCGCGAACGCGGCACGGTTGAGGAAAAGAAACAGTTTCGCGAGAGGCTGCGCGAAAAACTTCAGAAGCGCGATAAGGACGCCCCATGAGCGCGCCACTGAGCGACGAGCAAAAAATAATTCATTTGCTTAACCGGATCAGCTTCGGGCCGACCCCCAAAGAGGTTCAACGGGTTCGTCGAATCGGCATTCACGCTTATTTGAACGAACAATTGGCGCCTCAAAACGTTCCCGACGGCGCCGTCGAAGAGAAAGTCGCCGGCCTCAAAACCATGCGCATGAACAGCCGCGAGCTGTTCGAGCTTTATCCGCCGCCGAAGGTCGCCAAAGAGGCGGGGATGGCGATGGGCGGCGCGATGAACGCGCCGCGCTTCATTATTTTCGAACTGCAGCAGGCGCGGCTCCTACGCGCGGTCGATAGCCAGCGCCAGCTCTACGAGCTGATGGTCGACTTCTGGAGCAATCATTTCAACGTTTTCGCGGCCAAGGGCGCCGACCGCTGGCTGATGACTTCCTACGACCGCGACACCATCCGCCCCCACGCGCTCGGCAAGTTTCGCGACCTTTTGCTGGCGACGGCGCAAAGCCCGGCGATGCTTTTTTACCTCGATAATTGGCTGAGCGTGAGCCCGCAGGCGCCGGCCACGCGCGCTCCCGCCAACGTCCGCCGCCGCGGCATCAACGAAAACTACGCACGCGAGATCATGGAGCTGCACACCTTGGGCGTCGAAGGCGGCTATAGCCAGCAGGATGTTCACGAAATCGCGCGCTGCTTTACCGGCTGGACCCTGCGTCGGCCGCGCGGCGATGCCGAGTTTTATTTCGATCCCCGGCTGCACGATCAGGGCGCAAAAACAGTCCTGGGCGCGCGCATTGCCTCGGGCGGCATGGAAGACGGCATTCGAGTCATCGATCTTTTAGCGCGCCATCCCGCCACGGCAAAATTCATCGCGACAAAACTGGTGCGGCGTTTTGTTGCCGATGATACCCCCGCATCGTTGGTGCATCGCGCCACCGAGGCGTTTCGCCGGACCGACGGCGATATTCGCGCCGTCCTGCAAACCGTCATCGAGGCGCCGGAGTTTTTCTCGCCGGAGGTGTATCAAGCCAAGGTCAAGAAACCGATCGAATACGTCGCCAGCGCGCTGCGTCTGATGGAGGCAGAGACCCGAGTAACGCCCCAGCTCCTCCGCTATCTCGGCCGCATGGGTGAACCGCTATTCCTGGCCCAGCCGCCGACCGGCTATCCCGATGTCGGCTCGTCGTGGATCAGCTCGGATATGTTGCTCACGCGCATGAACTTCGCGATTGATCTCGTCACCAATCGCATCGACGGCGCGCGTGTGAGCACTCAAGCCCCGCGGGACATCCAGGCTTTTGCCCGGATGGTTGCGCCGGATTCGCTTTCAACGGCGACGCGAGTCGCGTTAACGGAACCGGCCGAATCGGACAAACTGGCTTTGCTTCTGGCCGCGCCGGAATTTCAACGGAGGTGATAATGCATCTTTCGCGCCGGCAATTCCTCAAATCCGCTGGACTTAGCTTTGTGGCCCTCGGTTCGCCTCCGCCCTTTCTCCTCCGCGCCGCGGGCGCCGAGCAAACCGGGCGGGGGAAAATACTGGTGGTGGTCTTTCAACGGGGCGGCATGGACGGGCTTAATGTGGTCGTGCCCTTTAAAGATCGCGCCTACTACGCGCTACGGCCGAGCATCGCGGTCGCTGAACCGGCCTCCGGCGACGAACGCGCCCTCGATCTCGATGGTTTTTATGGGCTGCATCCGGCGCTGGCTCCGCTCAAAAATATCTACGATCAAGGCCGGCTCGCCATCATTCATGCGGCCGGATCGCCGGACAACACGCGCTCTCATTTTGACGCGCAGGATTACATGGAGCTCGGCACGCCAGGGACCAAAAGTACGCGCGAGGGTTGGTTAAATCGCGCTTTGAATAACAACCCGCTCGGCGACTCGCCGTTCCGCGGCGTCGCAGTAAGCCCGCAAACGCCGCGCGCCATGGCCGGCGCGGCACCGACTCTTACTCTGTCTTCCATCGAAGAGTTCCGCCTGCGCAACGCGGCCCTCGGCCCGGCATTGCAAAAACTTTATGGCGCTTCCGCCGATCCGCTCTTCCGCCGCGGCGGCGAGAGTCTTTTTGACGCCATGGCGCGTTTGCGCCTTGTCGAGGAAAAAATTCCGCCGAGCGCGGCCAGCTATCCCGCCGGAAGATTCGCCGGCGGCCTCAAACAAATCGCCCGCCTGATCAAAGCCGACGTCGGATTGGAAATCGCGTTCAGCGAAATGGACGGATGGGATACCCACGTCGCGGAAGGCGGCGCCACGGGACAGTTGGCCAATCGACTCAAGGAATTCGGCGAAGGGCTTGCCGCGTTTTACCAGGATCTCGGCGACCGGATGGAAGATGTCGTGCTGGTCACCATGTCCGAGTTCGGCCGCACCGCGCGTGAAAACGGCAACCGCGGAACAGACCATGGCCACGCCAACGTCATGTTCGTCCTCGGTCCGCGCGTGCGCGGCGGAAAAGTTTACGGCCGCTGGCCCGGTCTCGCGCAAGAAGTTTTGTACGAGGGTCGTGACCTCGATCTTACAACCGACTATCGCTCGGTATGCAGTGAAGTCCTGACGCGGCACTTGGGCCAACGGGACCTGACAAAGATTTTTCCGGGATTTCGCGGCAAATCGCAAATAGGAATCATCTAGTGTAGTGACTCTTAAATGATGCTTATGGTTCGCCAGAACAAAGGCGGAAATGATCGAACAGTGGGGAATACACT
>CAMLCX010000347.1 GCA_946478635.1 uncultured Pseudomonadota bacterium | reverse complement strand
TGCCGCTGAGCCTGTTGCTGCTGCTGCGCGACCTGTTGCTGTTGGGGTTGGGCCTGTTGTTGTTGCTGTCGTTGGGCTTGCTGCGCTTTCTGCTGCTCCTGCATTAATTGCTGTTGCTGCTGTCTCTCTAATTGTTGTTGCCGCCTCTGCGCTTCTTGCTGCTGCCCCCGCTGTTGCTGACGTTCAGCTAACGATTGCTGTGGCGTCTGCTTTTGTTGTTGCTGAACGCGTTGCTGACCCTGTGCTTCTTTGGCTGCATTGCCGATATTTGCCTCCTGACGCCGCTCCTGGCGTTGTTCGCGTCGCACGTCTTTCGGCGTTTCAGGGAGGTTGCGCTTGCTGTCGCTACCCGGCTTGGCGATGGCCGGCGACGGCGCGGTTTTATCGCCCGAGGTTTTGAGGCTCGTCTTCTGAACTTCCGGGGCGCCGGATTGGGCATTTACCGTTGCGCCGCCCGAGCCGCGGCGTCGCGCGGCGAATTCACTGGTTGCATCCGCGTTGGGCTTGTGTGAAAAATCTCCCGAGCGTGCGAAATGCTGCTCCATTTTTGCATTCCCTCCCACCACATCGCGTGTCACGACTGGCGCGGCTCGTCCATTGTTAACCACTTCTTTGACGACCCTCACATCTCTCGTGGTTTCATATCGGCGATGAACGCCGTATAAACGGTCCTTTTCGATGATGATGACTCGATTGGCATTGACGTAGCTGCGAAATTCGACGTGCCTGCCATTGGGGTAATAAACCACCGAGCGCGGGCCCCAGTAGCGGCGACCGTAATAGGCTTCATAGGGCGAGATGGGAACCCAGCCGATGTGCCGCCCGCTATGAACCCAGGCGACCCGCGCGGGATACCAGGCCGCGTAGCGATATCTTCCAGGAACGGGAGGTCGCCAATACCAGCGCCCATTGTGATAAATCCATCCGCCGTGATGATGGGTCACCCAGCCAAAGCGCTCGTAGGGCACCCATAGCTGCTCGCCATTCCACGATGTCCATTGGCCGACGGTGAACGGAGACCAGTCGGGAGCGACGTTTCTTGGCGTCCAGTAATGGGCGGTTTCGCCGTTATAAGATAGCTGCTCCCAAGCGCCGTTGTCGTTCAGGACTTTGCTGTCCGAGCGCAACTGCGCGGGCAGATAGGGCGACGGATTGACCTCGTAAACTTGCAGTTCGTTGTCGCGCTGATTGTTCCAGCTGTCCCAACTCGAGCTCATAAAGCGCGCCGTGGGCACGACGGCTTTTTCGTTCGCCAACAAAGATTCGCCATCGGGCTTGATGTCGTAGGTAGTTCCCTTGCCGTCGACAAACTGGAGCGGTTGTTTGAATGCCGTCACCGCGACGGAGGAGTCGCCGACATAGACGTCGAATGCGCCGGGCTGCTTGGACAGGACCTGTCCGTAGGGCGTATCGACTTTGACCGTCGTATCCGCGCTACGATTTTGAATCCTGGCAATGCCGGAATTGACGAAAAGCGATGTCAGATTCCCCTTGACGCTGTCCACCTGCATTTTGGTCTTGTCATTGAGACGGACCGTGGTGTCGTTCGGAAAGGTAAGCTCGGAGCGCCCCTGGGTGTCGGAGTAAAGAACGTCGCCGTCGCTCACCGGAACGTCGACCATGGCCAAAGCCCAATCCTTGGCGTCGCTCAGATAACGGAAAACGTTTTTTTCCATGAACGTTATCCGTCCCACGACCGGCGGCTCCGGCTCGGCATCCTCTTTCTTAACCTCTGTCTTCACTACCGCTTTTGTTTGCGGAGGAGCGGGATTCTCTTTGCATGAGGCGAGTCCGATCGCCATCGCGAAAAGGATCAAGAGGTTCAATGCCATCCGTTTTTTCATGTTCATGCTCCGACTTGGTTCGTAGCGCCCGCCATTGAAACCACCACTATTGTCTCGAACGGTTCTAAATTTTTACCTTGTTGAAAACTTTCAGGGGATTTTTCTGAAAGATCTTTAGTTTATCTTCGGCGGTCAAGAATCCCAAGCTGTCGATCACCGGGATCATATCGTCGGAGGCTCTGCCGGTGTCGGGTCGCACCGCCCCGCCCGAACCAGGCGATTCGGTGCCGAAGAGCATTTGCTCGACGCCGCGTTGTTTGATCGCCGCTTCGAGATAATGCTCGTCGTAACAGCAACAGTCATAAAACAGGTTCTTACTGAAGTCGCCCTGGCCGACATGTTTATCGGTGGGGATGAACCGGTTCAAACCGCCCCCGCAATGGCAGATGACGATCTTCAGTTTGGGGAAAGTTTTGAAAACATTGCTGTGCGAGTAAAGTTGCATGGCGACGAATTCTTCCAGGTAGTTGTTCATTTGATAATTGGCCGGAATTATTTCCAGGCGGCGATCGTAGGTGACCGACGGGTGGACCATCAGGGGCACATCCAACTCGATGGCCTTTTCGTAAAGCGGATGCCAGTATTCTTCGTGCACCCCCGGCGTCTGCTTGTCGCCGGCTGGGTCGGGATTCAAGTACGCGCCGACGAATCCGAGTTCCTTCACGCAACGTTCCAGCTCAGCGACGCAGTTATGGGTATCTTTTTCCTTGGATTGAGGCAACTGAGCCATGCCGCGAAAACGGTCCGGGTGGAGCTTGACGATACGCGCGATGACATCGTTGGTGACTCGGCACCAGTACTCCTGCAGGAACGGACGCATCCAGTGCCACATGGCGATCGGACGCGGGCCGATGAGCTGCATATCGATGCCGCGGTCGTCCATGAATTTTAAATGGCGCTGCTGGGCGTTTTCCAATTGCTCGTCGGTCATCTCGAGCTTGCGGCCCGGCGTGTTCTGCGCCACGGTTTCCGCAAGAAACTGGCGAAATGGCGCCGGCGTGGTCATGTGGCCGTGAACATCGACAACCTTGTAACCGCTATGCATAGGGCACACTCCTTTAATAGGGTTTTGTGACTGTTTAATGAGATTCAATTTGTCATACGCCGCCGCCTGCCATCTCGATCCCCGCGAGAGATCCTTCCGAGCTTGTCCTACGCACCTAGGCCAGCAGGCTGCTGGGAGACCCTCGCGGAGTCCTTCGACGGCGCTCAGGACGAACGGAGGGATTTGCTATCCTTGATCATTTTCCGTTCATGCTGAGGCACTCGAAGCATTCCGAACCTTATTTCAGTAGCCTGCAAGGGAAGATTCCTCTACTTCGATCTAAATGACAGGATGGCGTCGCGGCTTGCGCATCCGCCTTAGTCCTCTTCCGGCGCGGGCACTTGATGCTTGAGTAAGATTTCTTTTCTCTCCTTCGCCGATTCCATCATCGCCAGGCAAACCTCAAGGGTCGCCATACCCCACGGACCGGTGTGGCGGATCGGTTTGTCGAGCACGACGGCGTTGTAGAGTTCCATGAGCTCGCCGCGGCGCGACGGCCCGCCGCCGCCGACCAGCGGCACGTCCTTGGTGCCTTCGTCGCTGTGCACGAACAGGCCATATTGCGATTGGCGGATGTCACCCTTCTCACAGGTCGCGACCAGAATACCGAGATCGTTGGGCAACCAGGGCTTTGTTTTGCTGCGGTCGCGGATTTCTCGTTCGTTGGCGCCACCGATGCGCATGGCGTCCTTATCCGCATTTTCGTTGCGCGTCCCATTCAGAAGCGCTGTGCGGATTGCCGCGCGCTCGGCTTCGCTGTAACGGCTGTTCTGTCCGCCCCAGGGGACAAGCTCGGAGGCGAGGAAGTAGCCGTATCCGTTGTGCATCAAGGTCGCCGGTGTGCCGTCTTCGAATTCCAAAAACGCTGAGTAATAGCCGGGAATAGGGCGGCCCTTGAACCATTTCCCCACCGAACCGCGCACGCTTCGCACCAGGCCGCCGCCGAGCAGGCGCAGCGTATCGATCTGATGCGGCCCCTGGCGGTAGGGCACCCCGCCTCCCTGTTTAATGTCCAACTCTTCCGCGGTGCGCGGCCGCAGCATCCAATCCGTATAAGCCCAGACATGGATCGCGCAGAGCGGGCCCAACTCACCGGAACGGATGATCTTGCGCATGGTCCGAATATGCGGGCCGAAGCTTTGAGTGTGACCGCAGAGAAGCTTGATCTTATTTTTGATCGAGGCTTCGATCATCTGTTCCGCTTCCTGCAGCGAAATCGCCATGGGCTTCTCGACCACCACATGCTTGCCCGCGTTGGCGGCGATGATGGTGTGCGGTGCGTGAAAGCGGTTCGGCGTCGAGACCCACACCGCTTCGACATCGGGATCGGCGCACATCTTCTCGACGCTGTCATAGGTTCTGGCGCCATAGCGCTGACGAAATGTCTCCAGAACCCGCGGATTGACGTCGGCGGCGGCGACCAGCTCGAATTCCGGTATCTGCTCCATCGCCGGCAAGATTTCCGACGCGCCGACGCCGATGCCGACGATGCCGAGTTTTAATCTGCGCTCGGGGGTTGATGTTACAGCCATGTCTGCTTAATTCGCTCTTGGAATTGCTCCTACTTAACAGGGTGAGCGGCGGGTGTGCAAGGACAAGTAAGTGGCTAAATTGCGAGACGGCTCCATTGGCGGACTGTTTTTTAGAAAAGTATGGCCCGGCGGGTGCGGCCGATATCCCGCCATTTGACAAAATCTTGCGGGCCTAAGGTTTCAGATTGCAGCGTGGTCCAATTGGGCTTCCTTCCTTGAGACAAACTGATTTGCTAGAGTAGCCCTCGCTACCGGTTTTTTAGGAGGGCGGCAATGACATTCAGAAATTCGCGTTTTCTTGTTTCTACCGTCTACCTTGTCCAGGTCCTAGCCGTCGGAGTCGTTTACGCGCAGAGTAAATCGGCGTCGCCAACGGTGACCGTCTACAAAACGCCGACCTGAGACTGCTGCGATGGCTGGGTGGTGCACCTAGAAAAGAGTGGGTTCAAGGTCGAAAAGAAGGTTTTGTTCGGCAAGAATTTCACCGATTTCAAGCGCAAGCAGGGCGTGCCCGAGCGGCTCTATGCCTGCCATACTGCTCTGGTTGGCGGATATCTGATCGAAGGGCATGTGCCGGCCGATTTGATTTATAAACTTCTCAAGGAAAAACCGCCGGTCCTTGGCTTGGCCGTGCCGGGAATGCCCGTGGGTTCCCCGGGTATGGAAGGCGGCAAGCCCGAACCGTACGAAGTCTTGACCTTCGACAAGAGCGGCAGGACGACGGTGTACGCCAAGCGATAGAAGAGAAGAATGGAGTGATGGAGTACTGGAGTGTTGGGATAATGAAAAATTTAAAACGTACCGGAATCATAGCATTGGTTTTCTTATTAATGTGCGGCGCTGCGTCTTCGTTCGCGCAGGAAAAGTCGAAGATCCGCATGGTGTTCGTCAGTCTTGCCTGGAATAGCGAGATTCCATTTCGGGTCGCGCTGGCACGGGGATTTTTCAAGCAGCAGGGTCTTCAGGTGGAGCCGATACTCATTCGCGGTGGGCCGGCCGCGATCGCCGCACTGGTTTCGGGAGAAGTGGACTATGCCGCCATCGGCGGCGCACAAGCGGTCTTTCGCAGCCGGTCGCGCGGTTTGGACTTGTCAATTATCGGCTGCACCTCGAGCACCACCAACTATATTCTGCTCGGCAACAAGCAGACCCGCAGCGTGGAAGACCTCAAAGGGAAAACGATTGGCGTGACCGGCGCCGGCACCTATTCGGAATTCGCGGTTAAAGCGTTTCTCAAGAAATCCAATATCAATCCCGACAAAGACG
>CAMLCX010000346.1 GCA_946478635.1 uncultured Pseudomonadota bacterium | reverse complement strand
CTGCTAACGATAGATCATTGCGCATGTCATCACGCATCGCTTGAAATGCAATGAGGGACGGCAATGAAGCTGACCGGAATCATCTCGCCGAATTTTAACGAGGAAACCTTGGCGGACGCATACAAAGTGTTTCCCCAAGGAATCCGCATCGAAGGCCGGACGCTCGCGGTGGGAAAATATACCGACGACGAGTTCCGCCGGGCCGAGCAGGCGTTCGCCGAACTTGTGCGAGATCTTGCGCGCCGGCCGCTGGATTTTCTCATGATTACCGGAGAATTATTTCTCTCCTACAAAGGGCCGGGTTCCGATCGGCAGATTCTCGAGGCAGTGAAAAAAATCACGGCGGTGCCCGCATCGACGATCCTGACGGCAGTCACCGGAGGATGTCACGCGCTGGGGTTAAAGCGCGTTGTCATGGCTACGCCGTTTCCGGAAGATCAGGACGAGCGCCTGGTGCGTTTTCTCGCTCACGATGGGATCGAGGTGGTGGCGTTCCGCGGCCTGGGTTGCCCGAACGCCAACGTGATCTGGGATCTTCCGCCGGAAACAGGTTATGAGCTGGCCACTTCCCTGCTGCGTGAACATCCGGACGTCGACGGTGTGTATATGCCGTGCAACAAATGGCGCGTTGTGTCGGTCATCGACCGCATCGAGAAGGAAAGCGGCAAGCCGGTGGTGACCAATACGCAAGCGTGGGTCTGGGAAGCGCTGCGTGCCATGGGCATGAAGAATCCTGTCTCCGGCTATGGGCGGCTCCTGAGTGACGGGTCGTTGTTCTAACAGGCTGCTGAAAAACTGCGTCGGAGTCTTTCGACGATGCTCAGAGCCGGTCCTGAGTTCATCGAAGGAACGAACGGAGGGGCTTTGATCTCATTGGCGATTTTCCGTTCTGCTGAGATTGTCGAAGCATGAGGCGCTCGAAGCATTCCGAACCTTTTTCAGCAATCTGCCAAGCCGGCTTCTTGTTGCGCTTGAAAGGATTAACGGCAGGCGCTCGTTATGCCCGCAGCGATCAGTGCCGGCCGCGGGATCGCGCGCATATTTGATCGCGACCTCGGGCATTGGTGTGCTATCACTCCGGCACGTATTTCGACTAAGTCGCTTAACAGGAGGGCCATTCCATGCGTATCGATGTGCATGCTCATATTTTTTCCAAACCTTACATCGACGGGCTCCGGCGCGTTTTCGGCAACGACGATTCGCCGGCGGGCCAGGACGCGCAACGGTTAATCAAATGGATGAGCACGGATCCGCGCATGACGGATGTCGATGGGCGCCTGGAGGAAATGGCAAAGTGGGGCGTCGGGATGCAAGTGCTATCAGTCCCGTTTCACGGCGCGCTGGTGCAAGACCGATCGGCCGCCGCCGATTTGACCGGCCTGGCCAATGACATGATCGTGAAAGCCGCGCGCGACTATCCAGATCAATTCCGGGTGCTGCTTACCCTGCCACTGCAATTTCCCGAAATGGCAATCGAAGTGCTCGACAGATTCGCCAGAGAGCCGAACGTGGTCGGGGCCGCGCTCATGGGCACGGCCGGCGGGCGGCCGCTCAACGATCCCGCGTTCATCCCGGTATACGCCGAGCTCGAGCGGCGCGGCCTGCCGTTCTTGCTCCATCCGATCTCGCCGCCGGGATTGGACTGTATGCTGGAGATGAACCTGGCGAATGTGGTGGGGTTCATGTTCGAGACGACGTTGGCGGCGACGCGGCTGGTTTTCGCCGGCGTTTTCGAACGGCACCCAAAGCTGCAGATGATCTTTCCGCACCTTGGCGGCCTGGCGCCGTATCTCATGGGACGGATTCAGTGGGGGTACGAGCGCTTTCCGCCGTGCAATGAAAATCTAAGCGCGCCGCCGGAAACCTACTTCAAGCGCTTTTACTACGACACGGTGTGCCGCAACGTTCCGGCTTTGCGCATGGCGCTTTCGATGTTCGGCGTGGACCACGTCCTTTTCGGCACCGATATTCCTTTCCGCGAGGATATCGCACAGCAACTGCAGGACCTGGAGGATTTGCAATTGAGCGAAGCCGATCGGCGGGCGATCGACGCCGGCAACGCAGCGCGATTGCTCGGTATCCGCTTGCCGGCTGACGAGTAACGCTAATTCATGGTCGAGGATTGAGAATTGAAGATAGCGGGCGAGAGCCGAAATTCTCGGTGAAACAGAAGCGCAAACTTACCCGACGTGCATTTCTGAGCCGCACCGGAACTGTGGCCGCAGGCATTGCTCTCGCGCCGTGGTTTTATCCATCGACCGGAGCGGCGGCGGAATCGCTGCAAGGGACCGGACTCTCTTTGCCTTGCGCTGCCGGCGACGTGACGGCTGATGGCGCGGTCATTTGGTTGCGCGCCGACCGGGAAGGCTCGGTCGCATTGGAGTACGGCAGAGAGCCGTCGCTTAAGATTCCGGAAAAAACGGCGTCGATACAAGTCACGCGTGACACCGATTACACCGGAAAAATTTTTTTGCGCGATCTAGAGCCGAGATCGACCTACTACTATCGGGCCGTGGTTACGGACAAGAAGCCCGCGCCGATCGCCAAATTCACTACCCCGCCGCGCGCGGATCAGGCGGCGAATGTTCGCTTCGCATTCGGCGGCGACACGCGCCAACGCTATCAACCTTTTCACATCATGGATGCGATTCGCGAAAAGAAGCCGGAGTTTTTTCTTCATCTCGGCGACACGATCTACGGCGATCTGGAAGGTCGGGCGCAGCACGTCTCCCAGTTCCGCGACAAATACGTCGCCAACCGCAGGGACGAACCCACCCAGCGGCTGTTTGCCGAAACCAGTTTGTTCGTCGTCTGGGACGACCACGAAGTAGCGGACAATTACCGGTCGGCAAATCCACTGGCGGCGGTCGGCCGGAGCGCGTTCATGGATTACTGGCCGGTGCGGCAGGATCCGACGGATTCCCAGCGGATCTACCGCTCGGCTCGTTGGGGCAGCGGCGTGGAACTTTTTATTCTAGACACGCGACAATACCGCGACGAAACTGCCGGCAGCATTCTCGGAGCGCGGCAGAAGCGATGGTTTCTGGAGGGCCTTGCCAATTCCAATGCGCGCTTCAAGTTTGTTTGCACCTCGGTGCCTTTTTCGAGCCCAGCTGTCGATAAGTGGGGCGGCTACCCGTCGGACAAAGTCGAAGTCCTCAAAGCCATCAAAGAGAAACAGATTCGCGGCGTGATTTTTCTCACGGCGGACGTGCATTACGCAGCCGTGGTTCGGGTGCCCGGCAACGCGGCGCTGCGCGAGATCATCGTCGGCCCGCTGGGAGCGCAGATGGGCAAAGCGACGGGAACCGCGAAGAGATTCGAATATTTCAACAACGAGTATCTGAACTATGGTCTAGTCAACGTTCACGCCGAAGACGACCGCCCTTTCGTGGAAATCGAAATCCTCAGCGACAAAAACGTTTTGCTGCATAAACTAAGGATCGGCGACAGCGAATAGAATCCGTAACGTCCAGCTATTTTCCTCACCGCGGTAAAAGAATTTCCAGGTTCTCCGAATATAGACTCGCATCAATAATCATCGGCGCGTAGGGCGGATGTTCGCCACGACTCGGCCAGACATCGTCGTCGATGTGGACGCGTATTTCGTCAGATTCCATGTGCAACCTCCGGCCCCTATGGATGGTGAGCTCCGAAGGAGCGCCTTTCCCGGGCGTTTGCTCAGACAAGCATCTCTGGAGCTTTTCCCGTTCGTTGTCCGTGACCAGCACGATATCCAGATGACCGTCCCCGGGGTCGGCCTCCGGTGCGAGGCGGAGGTTGGGACCGATGGAACGAATATTCAGCGCTTCCAGGAGAACATACTCGCCCGTCAAGTCGCGCCCGTCGAGCGCTAACTTCAATCGAATGGCGGGGCACCCTGCCAAGCGGATTTGCAGAATCTGCAACGCGGACTGAAGTTTCTTGTCCGGTTGTCCGGTGTGCGCCAAATCGACGTTGCTTCTGGCATCGAGGCGAGACATGGTTTCCGTGAAAGCGCCGGCGCCCAGTCCCTCGATAAAATATCTCGACCCCCAGGGGCCGGTCGCGATGCCAACGTCGAATTTCACGCGGCGCGCGCTATTCCACCCGGCAATGAGTTGATCGAAAGGGCGGCCCTTTAAATCGAGCGTGGCGGCGATGTTATTCGCCGTGCCCATCGGCAGGATCGTGAGCGGAATGCGCTTACCGACCAAGCGTTTCGTTACCAAGCCGACTAGGCCGTCGCCGCCTGCCAGCGCGACAAGGTCGGCGTGCTCGTCGAGCACCCGCTCCCATTCGGCGTGCTTCGAAGACTGATAAATGACCGAGTGTCCGGCCGCACGAATGAGCCGCACAAGCTCCTCGGGGGACGGTTGATTGTCGCTGCCCGCCTCCGGATTATGAATTAACGTCACTTTCATTTCTTTTTGTCCGACGGTGAAGCAGCCGCGCAAATATGGAATAATTTATATACGTGCCAGATTGAGAGTGACAGTCACAGTGGCACGATTCAAGGAGGTTTCATCGAATGCGTATTCTGATTACCAATGACGATGGAATCTATAGCCCCGGTATTTTGTCGTTGGCGGAAATCGCGGCAAAGTTCGCCGATGTGCGCATTGTAGCGCCGGACGTCGAGAGGTCGTCCGCCGGACACTCGATCACTGCATCGCATCCGCTTTCCTACAAGCGAACACCGATCGGCGGCTTCGATGCGTATCGCGTCAACGGCACGCCGGCGGACTGCGTCGCTCTCGGCGCGCACAATTGGGAGAAGGTGGACGTCGTGCTTTCAGGCATCAATCTCGGCAGCAATTTGGGAAACGGGATGTGGCATTCCGGTACCGTGGCGGCGGCAAAACAGGCAACCTTGCTCGGCCTCCGCGGTATCGCGTTGAGCGTGCCCGGAACCGTCGACGAGCCGGATTTCGGAATGCTTAAACTGTCGGTTGCCGAGGTTCTCGATATTCTCCTCAACGACAAGCAGTTGACCCTCGTGAACGTCAACTTCCCGGATAAGAAACCGAAGGGGTTGCGCTGGACCCGCCAGTCGGTGCGGCACTACGACGGCACGGTGGTGCCCGGTCAGGATCCGCTCGGCCGAAAGCATTTTTGGTTTAGTGTCATTCCGATCGAAGAAACGGAAGAGGGGACCGACCGGTGGGCGGTCGAGCGAGGTTATGTCTCAATGACCCCCCTGCGCCTCGATCTGACGAATGAAAAAGAGCTCGCTGCCGCGGCGGCGCGTCATCCGCTCAAATGACTCTTTTTTTTTCGGCGTCGATGACGGGTAAGATGATCTGCGGCGATTGTATCCCTAAAAAGCCGGAACCGCTTCAAGCTGAGTTTGGTCAGCATCATTGTCAACCGACGATTAGCTTGGCTCGTGAATTGTTTTACGCTCGCATTCCGGAAAAACTATTGACCGTTGCATGCAGATTGCGCGCGAAATCGGTGGCGCCTTGGGTGCTCATGGCGAACGCGGCGCGGGCGTATTCTTTGAGCGCGAGCACGGCGGCGAGCGGCATCTTTTTCATATGCTCGACAAGAATCGCCACGGCGCTATCGAGCTCGTTGGCCGGCACAACGTTACTCGCAAGGCCGAACAGGAGTGCTTTGTGCGCGTCGATTTCTTGAGCGGAGTACATCATGAAGGTCGCGGCCTTGCGCGGCACGCGATCCACCAGAGCGGAAAAAGCGATGGTCGGCATGATCCGGTGCGCCGTCT
>CAMLCX010000345.1 GCA_946478635.1 uncultured Pseudomonadota bacterium | reverse complement strand
CAGGAAGAGCTGGGATATCATTTTAAAGATCCCGCTCTGCTTGTACGTGGGTTGACCCATGTATCTTACGAGCGGCAAAAAAGTGAAGGTCACAACGAAGTTCTCGAGTTTCTCGGCGACGCGGTGCTTGCTCTCGCGGTTAGCGATCTCTTGATCCGCGGAAATCCTGATAAGTCTGAGGGCGTTTTGTCGAAAATGCGCGCGGCGCTGGTGAATTCCACCGTGCTCGCCGAGAAAGCCACAAGTCTCAACCTCGGATCGCTGCTGCGCATCGGCAAGGGCGAGGAACTGAGCGGCGGCCGGAGCAAGCCGTCGATTCTCACCGGCGCCTTCGAAGCCGTGTTGGGAGCCATTTACCAGGACGGCGGTTACGAACCCGCGCACCGAGTCGTGGAGCGTTATTTCGGCGCGGATGTCACAGGCAAAAAGCTCGGCCAGCACGACTACAAGACGCGACTTCAGGAGATCAGCCAGATGCTTTTCGGCGCCCCGCCGGTTTATCGTATCGTTTCAGAAACCGGACCGGACCACGAAAAATTTTTCGTCACGGAGATCACGGTGGGAGGCAAGGTGCTGGGAAAAGGCGAAGGCCGAAGCAAAAAGCAATCCGAGCAGGAAGCCGCGAAGCACGCGCTGCACGAACTGCAGCAGAGCGGTGAGAAGGCCGCGCAACGCTAATTTTTCGTAAGAAATATTCACCACAGAGGGCGCAGAGGCGCAGAGTTAGAAGTGTTTCTTGATCAAAGTCCTTTTCTCTGCGCTCTCCGCGCCGCGGTGGTGAAATAGCTGTTTTCTAGGCATGCCTGATCTCTCCACAGATGTTCTTATTGTCGGCGCCGGCGGCGCCGGCATGTACGCGGCGATCGCCGCGGCGCAAAAAAATGCTTCGGTGCTGCTCCTCGACAAAGGCCAGGTAGGCCGCGGCGGCGCGACGATCATGGCGCAGATGACCGTGGCTGTGGCGTTGGGCGAGCAAGAGCCGGATTCGGTCGCGTTGCATCTTGAAGACACGCTGCAAGCCGGACGCGGCTTGTGTCACGAAGAATTGTCCGCGCTGCTCTGTGAAGACGGACCCAAGCGCATTCGCGAGATGGAAGCCTGGGGCACGCGCTGGGCGCGCGAGAACGGTCACATCAAGCAGGAGATGGCCCCCGGGCATAGCGTCAAACGCTGCTGCTACGTTGACTTTCTCAACACCGGGCCCGCCGTCGCCGCCACGCTCCGTCGCAAGGTGAGCGAGCTTAGCGCCATCCGGCGCATCAGCAATTTCGCCGTGGTCGAAATTATCGTGCGCGACGGACGAGCGCAGGGCGCCATCGCGCTCAATCTCGTGGACGGCGAGCTCATCGCCATTCAAGCCAAAGCCGTCATCCTTGCCGCAGGAGGGCTGACCAAACTCTACGAGCGCAATAGCGCTTCGGCCAACATGGGCGGCGAAGCCTACGCGCTCGCGCTGTGGGCCGGCGCCGAGCTCGTCGACATGGAGTTCGTGCAGTTCTTCCCGATCGGCCACCTGGCGCCGCGTCTCGTCGGCATGGACCCGATCATGTGGGATCCGTTTCGCTACAAGCTCGGCGGCAAACTTCTCAATGGAAACTTCGAAGAGTTCATCGACCGCTACGGCAGCACGGATTTTGGCAAGTACAATGCGACGCGCGATATCGCTGCCTACGCGATCCTCAAAGAAGTCGAAGCCGGCCGGGGCACGCCGCACGCCGGCGCCTATCTCGACTTTCGCCATCTCCCGGAATCGGAACTGCGAAGCGCTTTCGGTCCGGTGATCGACCGGTTGCTTGTCAACGGCATCGATCTCACGAAAACCCCCGTGGAGGTGGGGCCGATGGCGCACTACCACATGGGCGGCATTCGGGTGAATGTAAATATGCAAACGCGTGTCGAAGGACTTTATGCCGCCGGTGAAGCGGTCGGCGGTGCCAACGGCGCCAATCGTTTGTCGGGCAATGCGATCACGGAAGCTTTCGTCTTCGGCGCGCGGGCGGGTTCCGCTGCCGCCGAGTCGGTTGCCACCTCGCGATTTGAATGGAGCGAGACCTTGGTTGACGAGGCGCTGACACGATTAAACTCCTTCGGGAAGCATTCCGATACGGACGGAGTCACCCCGATAGCGCTCCAAACAGAATTGCAAAAGGTCATGTGGGAGAAAGCAGGACCGTTCAGAACCGGCGAGAATCTCGGTGCTGCGCTATCGCGCATCGAAGAAATGCAAAGAATAGATTTGCTCCGCCTCCGCGTCAGCGGCGCGCGCCGGTTCAATCTCGATCGCCAGGACGGCTTTGAACTCCGCGCGATGCTCCTGACTGCTGAGGCGGTTGTCAGCTCGGCGCAGGCGAGGAACGAGAGCCGCGGCGCGCACCAGCGGGAAGATTTTCCCGCTCCGAACGATGAGTTACTAAAAAACCAAACGATTGAGCTCTCCAACGGGAAGCTTAAAGCTCGCTGGCAGCCACCCGTGCGAGTCGCTCGGAGTAGCGCCCATGGCTGATCGCGCAAGCACCGCCATTTTGCGCGTGCAAAGAGGCGCGCCGGGGGAAATGATTCGATTCGAGGACTTCGAAGTTCCCTATGAAGCAGGCATGTCGGTCTTGGACGCGCTGCGCTGGATTCGCGTCAATCTCGATAGCACGCTCGCGATTCGCTACAGCTGCATCAATGCGAATGCCTGCAAGACCTGTATGGCGCTGGTCAACGGCGAAGTGGAGTACACCTGCATCGCCAAGCTAACCCCGGGTGTCGTCACTGTCGAACCCCTGCCCAAACGTCCGCTGATTCGGGATTTGGTGACGGATATTTTGGCGGAGGATGAGAAAATTTAGTTGCATGCTACTGTCCCAACTCAGAAGTTCGCAACAAAACTTGCGCGTCATTCCGGGCAAGCTGGCGATAGCCGGCGCGACCCGGAATCCGGATTTTGAACGCCTTTTGGATGCCGAAGGGCAAAACACGAAAGATTTGTTAAATGAATTCCTGAGCCGCGCGGTGAAGTCAGGCCAGTAGTCTGGAATTGCATGCCTAAGTTCAGCGTTAAACAGTTTCTCTGCCAAATTGCGCTATGGCTGGCGGTTGCCATCGGCGTCCTTAGTTTCAAAAACCCCCTCGGTGTGCCGCGGGCACTTACGGCTTCTTTGCTGCTTACGCTGTTTCTCGGCTTTGTTGCGTATAAGTTGTTCGACGAGTTTGGCCGAGAACAAAGATTTATCGCCATCGGTATGACGTTATCGTCCGCTGGGATTCTGCTGCTACTGATTGTTAAGTTCTATGTTGTCAGTTTTGAGCTGCGTGCGGTGTATCTCGCGGCAATATTCCTCGCGCCGTTGATCGTCAGTGGCCTGGTCAATGGTTGGCGTGAAAACAAGAAATAATTCATAGCTAGCGGGTAGTCATGGCTGGCACTTTTGGCAGAACCTTTCTTACCGCCGAGTGGCGCTATCTGGCGATGCTCAACTATGAGATCGACCCGGCGATTTTGTTGCCGCTGGTGCCCAAGGGCGCCGAGTTGGATGCCTGGGGCGGAAAAACTTTTGTCAGCATGGTCGGCTTTCTATTTCTCCATACCCGGGTGATGGGGCTCGCGATTCCATTTCATCGTGATTTCGAAGAAATCAATCTGCGTTTTTATGTGCGGCGTAAAGCAGAGGAGGGTTGGCGGCGCGGTGTGGTGTTCGTCAAGGAAATCGTGCCGCGGGCGGCGATCGCGTTGATGGCGCGATGGCTTTACAATGAAAACTATGTGGCCTTGCCGACCCGGAATGTCATCCTTCGATCCCAGCAACATCCGGCCGATATCGAGTCGGTAAAATATTTTTGGAGCTTCAAGAGCAAGCCTCACTACATCGAGTTGGTTACGCGAGGCCAACCGAGCCATTTCACCGAAGGCTCTGAAGAGGAATTCATCACGCAACATTACTGGGGTTATTCCGCGCAACCAGACGGCGGCACGGTGGAGTATCGAGTGGATCACCCGGCGTGGCGCGTCTGGCAGGCGCAAAGCTGCCGGCTTCAATGTGACGTAGAGAGCCTTTATGGCGAGCGCTTCACCGGTGCCCTTAGCGCGCCGCCATCATCGGTGTTTCTCGCTGAAGGGTCCGAGATAACCGTCTACAAGGGGCGACGAATCGCCTGAGTCTTTCCATGGTCGAGGAAATCAAAGGCTGGGTGCTCTACGACGGCACTTGCGGCTTTTGCAGCCGGTGGGTTCCGTACTGGGAAAAGACGCTCGCCAAGCGCGGCTTTCGCATCGCGCCGCTGCAAGCGGATTGGGTGGCTGCGAAATTCGATTTAACCGAAGACGAATTGACCTCCGACTTTCGCTTGCTGCTCGTCGGCGGCGACAAGCTCGCTGGCGCGGAAGTCTACCGTTACTTGATGCGGCGCATCTGGTGGGCCAAGCCGCTCTATTTTCTTTCGACTCTGCCGGTTTTTCGTGGATTATTCGATGCCGGTTATCGTGCTTTTGCCGACAACCGTTATTGGATTTCGCGCACCTGCCATCTGCCTGTCCGGCGCGATCAAAAGTAAGCCTTCCGAAGTTCCCCAGCATTCCAACACTCCAGTTACTCCATCACTCCAAGCCAGGCACCGGTCCACCGTGCTGGCGATGCTTGACCTATGCCAATCCCATCAGCCGCGCCGGGTTGATCGAGGCGACCTGGCTGACTTCACCCTGGCTCAAACCGCCTTCGTGGAGCATGCCGAGATACATGCGGAACAGTTCTGCGGGATTGGGACTGTACGGGCGGAAGTAATCCGTGCTGGCGATAATCTGCCGCAGGCCGACTTCTCGGAATTGTTTGACCAGATCCGGCGAGTCCATCCGGCCCGGCGCCAGCGCATTCCAGCAGGCTTCGAGGAACGCGCCCATTTCGGCGGCGCGCTTCATGGCGTCGACGGGCATGGCGATGATGTGGCTTTGCACGTGATTGACAACGATCCTGTGGCTGTAGTTCATGTCGCGCGCGGCTTCGATGAAGGCCAGGGATTCCTGCCAGGACACGTGGCCCATGGCGAGCGTCAGGTCGTGCGCCTTGCAGGCTTCGATGATCTCGTAGCCGCCTTGCACGAGTTTCCCTTTGTCGTCGAGAAAATAATAGTTCGGGTTTTCTAATTGAGCGTGGCTTTTGTAGTACGACTTGATGCGGTTGCTGAAGCCTTTCCGCTCGACGTCGTTGCGCGCGCTCCAGGTCGGCAGGAAAACCATTTTGCCGCCGAGCTCGGCGCAGGCCTCGATGATGCAGGGATTCGGGCCGCCCGCGGTGCTGTTGAGCGCGACGCTCGACCACAAGGCGACGTTGGTTTGCACGGAAGAAAGAATGTAAGGCACGACATTGATGGTCGGCCACCAGTGGGATTTCAAGACGACGCCGCGCATGCCCAGCGCTTCGGCCTTGGGCAGCCAGAGAAATTCCGGCTCGCGTTTGCGCTCCTTGGCGGAAAACTCGAAGTCGATATGGCAATGCACGTCGATCGCGCCTTCCATCATGTCGTCATAGAGCGTCATGTTTTCTCCTGAAAAGAATTCACCACGAAGTGATTCATGATCTTACGCTCGCCCACAGAGGCTGAAAATGGAGGGACTTCCCACTACACGTTTTCCCCGCCACTCGTCATTCCCGCGCACGCGGGAATCCAAGTTTGTTTTCCGCCACAATTAGCCTGGATACCCGCTTTCGCGGGTATGACGGAACGCTGCGGTTATTTCTC
>CAMLCX010000344.1 GCA_946478635.1 uncultured Pseudomonadota bacterium | reverse complement strand
CCGCCCACTCCGGCAGTTTCTTTCCCTGCACGGCGTTGAACAAGCGACCTCGCCCAAAGGGTAGATTAATCATTACGGCCATGCCGCGGTCCGCGGCCAGGGGGATGATGCGCTCGCCGGCGTCGCGGTTGTCCAGCGCGTAATCGACCTGGATAAAGTCGAGGGATTCTTTCTTCATAGTCTGCTCGAACTCGCCGTACTGATTGTCGAACGACGTGGTGATGCCCACGTACCGGATGCGCCCCGCCCGTTTCATCTCGCGCAGGGTGCGCAGCTGCGTGTCGGTATCGCGCAAATTATGCACCGCGATGAGATCGATTTTGCTCGTGCGATATTTCTTGAACGATTCATCGATTTGCTTGATGCCCTCTTCGCGCCCCACCTTGCGCAAGCTCACTTTGGTGGCGAGAAACAGCGAGTCACGAATTTTAAGTCCGTCGACCAGTTCTCCGACCACTGCTTCCGCGGTGCCGTAGGACGGCGAGCTATCGATCACCGTGCCGCCCAAGGCTTGAAACTGCCGGATGGTGTCGCGCAGCGGGCCTTTCTCCGCGTCGGACTTCACTTCCTCATAGCGGCGCGCCGTGCCGATGCCGATGATCGGAATGCTCTCGCCCGATGAAGGGATTTTTTTTTGCAGCAACGGTTGCGGCTGGGCAAGAAGCTCCGCGGGACCGAGTACCATGGCCGCCAAACCGAGCCCGGCCTTGATGACCGTTCGACGATAAATTTCCATTCTGTCGGGTCCTTCTCAATGTGGAAATGACTGATAGCAAAACATTTGCCCGTATTGGTTACAAGATCATCCCTTCGTCAACCACTCACAATAATATCTCCACAAACCCGCCAGCGAACTATTGCCCTTGCGGGCGCGATTTTGAAATTCCGCGATGTCTTCGTCTGAAATCGCAGGAACGTTGCCCAGGGCTGCGGCCTGTAGATTCATTTTTGCCAGGGCATCGACCTTGATCGCCGTCAACGTCGCCTGCTCGACGCTTGTTCCGACAACGATCAAGCCGTGCCCGCGCAAAATGCAGATATCGCCTTCGCCCATGATCTGTTGCATCGCATGAACTTGCTCGACGGTATTCAGCGTGAGGCTGCGCGGGTAGACAGGAATGCCCTTCAACGCCAGGCGCATGCCGCTGGGATCGTAGCCGCCGAAGATCGGTCGAAGTTCGATTCCCGCCATGCTGCAGAGGACCACCGCGGGCGGGTGGGCGTGGACAACTGCCGATGCATGTGGCCTCGCCTTATAGATCTCGCCATGAATGACGGCTTCATTGGGCGGCTTGAGCCCGGCCTTTTTGCCCCGGTTTCGGCCGTCGAGATCGGCGACGATAATATCGCTCGGTTTGGTGAACAGCAGGCCGGTCTCCTTCGGCCCTCGCCCGCGGATGAGCATGCGCTCGTCATCCAGACGAGCGCTCACGTGCCCGGTGGTTTCCTTGAACATGCCGAGCTTCGCAAGGATGCGGCAGGAGAGCGCCACCTTGCGCGCTAAAATAGGATTGGACTTCACCATGGTTCTCCTTTTACAGTGGCATCGGCCTTGCGGACCGTTCGCGAAGTATCATGGCCGGGGTCCTCACTTGTCAATCACGTTTTCGTGATAGGATCCGCGCTAGCCGACTTGATCGTCGAGAAACGTCGGGAGACCAACTAAATTTTTGTGATGCGGTTGAATGAGGAGTTCGCTATGGCACTTCGATACTCGGCGGGTTTATCTCTTGGAGTTACAGCGCTGGTCTTCGCCTTATCGGGTTCGCTTGAAGACTTATCGGCGCAGACCCTCGACAAGATTCGTCTGGGCTACAGCGGCACAGGCATCAACAATTACGTTCTCGAAATGGGCAAGCGCCAGGGGATCTTTCGCCGGAACGGCATTGAGCTCGAGGTGGTTTATGTCAATAGCGGCTCTTTGCTGAGCCAGGGCTTGATCTCGGGCACCTTCGATCTCGCTTTCTCCCAAGGATCGGAAGCGATGCTCGCGAAGTTGCGCGGCGCCGACGTGCGCATCACCGCCGTGGTTGCCAACCGGTTCAACCATGTTTATCTCACGGCACCGTCGATCACTTCATTCAAACAACTCAAGGGGAAAAAAGTTGCGGTCAGCCGTTTCGGCTCCGGTTCGCATTTCCAGACCAACCTTGCGCTCAGAGAAGGCGGTTTGGATCCTGAAAAGGACGTCACGGTTTTACAGATCGGCAATTCGGGCGCTCGGATCACGGCGATTCTCAGCGGCGTTGTCGACGGCACGATCATGGCGGCGGATTTTGTCCCGCGGGCGAAGCGGGAGGGCTTTAACGTGCTCGCCGATCTTGCCGACACCAAGATCGAATACCCCTTTCTTTCGCTCAACTTCATGGGCAGCTATATCGACAAGAATCTGCGGCTGGTCAAAGCGCTGATCAAAAGCATGGCCGAATCGATCCGCGCGCTGCAGACAGACCCGGTCAATGCGAAAATCGCGATTCGCGCCGCGCTCAAGACCGACGACACTGAAACCATCGATTACGCGCTTGCGCGCAGCGTCCAAGTGCTTGCCCGCCGTCCGTTCCCGACCCAGGCGGGCATCCAGACCGTCATCGACGAACTCGGCAAAGACGCCGTTGGGAAAAATCTCAAATTTGAAGATTATGTCGATCTGCGCGCGCTGAGAGAACTGGACAAAGAAGGAGTGTTTAAATAACCCTCACGACACATCTGCCTGCAGCAACACCAATGGCGCGTCGCCTTCGGGTCCCTTGCCCTCGCTCCGCGCCAGAGGCGGCAACGGCATCCCCACAGCCGTTTGAATATCTTTCCAGCTGCGCTCCGGCATGATCACGTAGCCTGCGCCTCTTCCGGCCTTAGCCGCTACGGCCTCCATCGGCTGATTGAGTCGTTCGATGGCGCCGCCTCGATAAAACACCACCGAGTCGCTATTGAAGCGTCCATAGAGATATAGCGGCTCATCCGGTTTTACCCGTTCATTCACCTCCGTCATAAAGGCTCGGTAACTCTTTCCCTGCGCGATGACCGGCGTCACGACCGACGATCCCACGAAACTGTGAATAATCGATATCGCGATGAGATGATGGGCGACCGCGCGCATGCGGTCGAGCCAAAGCGAGCACGCCAAGCTCGCCCACAGCAAAGCCGCCAAGACCGCCACCAAGGTAAAACTCCAGCCGAAGTTTGCCAATTGATTTCGCACCACAATAACATTGGCGCGGTCCTTCGGTTTCAGCAGGCTCTCGATGGGCGTGAAAAACCACCCAGGATCGTGGCTCCAGAGCGCGCCCAGTGTAATCACTAACAGCATGACGCTAGTTATCGCGGCGATAACCGCGATGCTCCGGTAGATGACCAACCTTCCCTTGCTGGTGCTTTTGACTTCGTAAAACCAGCGCGCCAGCAGCAAGGACAACGCCGGATAAATCGGCAACAAATACACCGGCCGCTTGCCGACGGATATGGAAAAAAATACAAACATGACGATCAACCAAAGCTGCAAAAAGAGCGTGTTTCCGCCATCGCGAAGATTTCTTCTGAGATCCCAAAGGAGCAGCGGCAGAAACAAAGCCCAAGGCAGACTCTGCGAGAACAGATACGGAATGTAATAATAAATCGGATGGCTATGCCCCGAGCCGCCGACGAAGCGGCTCAAGTTTTCCTGCAAAATCTGCCGATCGAAAAATCCCTCGCCGCCGCGGGTCACCGCAATCACATACCAACCCGTCGCCAGGACAGCCGTTAGCACGACGCCCGGATGAACCGAGAACTTTTTGATCAAATCCCAGCGCCGCTCGATGAGCGCGAACGAACCCGCGACCAAACCCGGCAACACAACGCCCAAGGGCCCCTTGGCCAAAGTTCCGATGCCGACCACGATATAAAAAACGTAAAACCACAATGGATGGGTTAGATAGCCGCGATACAACGAGTAAAACAGCGTCAGGCTCAACGTCACGAAGAAACACAGGGTCATGTCGACCCGCGCGCTCAACGCCTGGTCCTGGTAAACCATCGTCGTGGCGAGAATCGCCGCGCCGAGCAGCGCAGTCTTGGCGTCGAATATTCTTCGACCGAGCCCATAAATCAGCAAAACGCCCAATGTAGCGTAAAGCGCCGAGGGAAACCGGATGGTCGCCTCCGTTAAAGAGCCGGTCCATCGAGTCGCCAAAGCGGCGGACCAATGAAAAAGCGGCGGCTTCGAGGGTATGTCCGTGGCGCGCTTGAGCGGCACGAGCCACTCGCCTCGCTGTACAATGTCCTGCACCGCGAGGGCCTCGCGCGGCTCACCTTTATCGAAAAATGGCGCCGAATCGAGATAGGGGAAATAAAGCGCGCCGCACAAAGCGGCGAGCAGAATCAAATGCAGGATCGAATGAGTATCTCCTTTAAGGAGACCGAAGAACAGCTTGCGCATCAGAATTTACCAATCGAAGTTAGGGAGATCTTCGGAGGCAGTCCTCGTCGCGCGGGACGGTTGGCGTGGTCGGTAGAGTCACGAGTGAAGCATCGTGCATTTTCGATGAGGCGAGCACACGTGTCTCGACCGGAGTTTGTCCAAGGTCGAAGGGCGCGAGAAAATATTCGTTGCGCTCGCCACAGACAAGGGATTTCCGGTTGATATCCCGGCGCAAGCGATACGCGATCACAAAGACCTCGGCGTTGTCGAAAGCCGGGGTCGCGAAAAGCGACGCCTGAGCCGGCACGATGGCACCCACCTCGTTAATGAAGGCAAGCCTGGCTCTTTCAACCAGCGAGCGCTTTAAGTAGCTGCGGCTCATCAGCATCAGCGTCAAATCCATGACGACGATGCTCACTCCGATCACCTTCGCTGATAGGAAGCGTCGAGCGAAATACTGTCCCGAACCTTCTGCCGCACCGCTTCGTTGACACCCTGCGATAAAGGAACTGATCGCGCGACCCGCCAAAAGAGCGATGGCCGGATAGACCGGCAGAAGGTAAACCGCGCGCTTACCTACGGCCAACGCAAAAACCATAAAGATCGCCATCCACCAGACATGGAGAAAAGTGCCGGCAGCGTCTTCGCGCTCACCGCGCACACGCCGGATCAAGGACCACAACAACACAAGGCTTGGAGGAAGCGTCCGAGTTATTAGCCAAACCGCCATCGTGAGAAAATTGTTATCGGCGATTACACCGCCAGTGCCGAAGGCGCGGTCGATGTTCTCGCGTTGAATCTGCAGGTCGAGAAAGTCTCTGCCGCCGATATAGTATGCGGACGCATACCAGCCGACATCGATGACAAGCGCCAGAGCGACAAGCGGCCATGACCACAGGAGCCGCAACTTACCCAATCGCCCCTCGACGAGCAGGAACGAAGCGATCACGACCGCCGGAAGCGCCAAACCCACCGGACCTTTCGCGAGGACGGCAAAAATGGCTCCGAGGTAGCATGCCGCGCGCGCGCCGTCGCGCCCATCGCGATACCAAAGGAAAAATCCCGCAAGAGATATCGCAATACAGGCGCTGAAGATCATATCGACGCGGGCCTGCGTTCCGGTATCCCAGAACTCATAGATGGCAAGAAGCGACCCCATGGAAAGCCAACCCGTGACCGGCCCGCCGACCGCCCTGCCCAGCACAAAAGTCGTCACCGCCACGATCGCCGCGCCAAGCGCGGAGGGAAGCCGCACGGTGAAATCAGAAAGGCCGAAGACCAACGCCGGCAGCGCGCTGACCCAATGGAAAAGCGGCGGTTTCGATGGCAACTCGCCGTTA
>CAMLCX010000343.1 GCA_946478635.1 uncultured Pseudomonadota bacterium | reverse complement strand
AGGTCGTCGCCGTCAAAATACTTTACCCCATCGACGCGCCGTTCCGACGCCGGAATGTGGTCCTTCGGCACGTCGATGCGGCGCGAGTTCTTCGCTTCTCCCGGTGTGCTGATAATTCGCTGGAAGGCGCTTTGCCCTTCGCGCGAGAGCAGCCAATTGACAAACACCTTGGCAGCGTTGGGATGGGGCGCGCGGTTCATCAACGCCAGTTGGCCGAAAGCCACGGAGAGGCTGGCGCCTTCTTTGAAGTGATGCGGATCGAATTCATCCACAGGCAACCCCTGTGTCTTGGCTTTGGCCGTGTAGGAACTTTGCGAAGGCATCGACAATGCAAACTTGCCCACCGCGAGCCAATCCAACGCCTGGCGCAGGTCAGCGGTCAAAGTAACGTCCATTTCCCCGTAAAAACGCCGCAGGAACTCAGGACCGAGATCCGCATGGTAATAAAGGTATTGCAGCGATGGTCCGGTACCGCGCACGCGTCTAATGTCGGGAGAAACGATCTTGCCTTTGAGCTTGGGATTCAGAAAATCCCATAAGGACCTGTAGTCTTTGGGATTGATCAGATTCGTGTTGTAAGCCGGACTCGCCCCCGCCGCTACGTTGCCTTCGTAAACAATAATGTAGCGCCCCTCGCGGTCGATGTATTTTTGCTTGCCCCCCCACCACTTGGTCGGATCGATAACTTCCGGCAAGATCAGCGCCGGCTTGATCGGATCGAGCATCTTCCCGAGATAGAGGTTTTGATAGAGCGACGTGCCACCACCGCTATAAACGTCAACAAGAAATTTTTCGCCGCGCCGCTCGGCGACGATGCGCGGCGCGAGCTGCGTGCCAGAACCGGTGACACTGGTAACCTTGATTTTCGGGTAAGCCTTCTGAAACACCCCCGCATCGATCAACGCGCCATAGCCGGCGATGTAGACCGTCAACTGTCCTTCTTCCTCCGCAGCCTTAACCGTCCGCTCCCACTCCGTCTGCCAGGCGGGATTGGACTCCACGGCGTATGCGAAGCCGCTCGAGAAAAAATACAGAATGAGCCCATAACACGCCAACCAATGGTACATGCAAATTATCTCCGATTCCGACCTTGAACTTTGAACCCTTGCACCTTGAACGACTCCTATTCCGGACTCGGCACCTGATGCGAGAGCAGGATTTCTTTACGCTGCTTGGCCGATTCCAGCATCGCTAGGCAGACTTCCAACGTCGCCGCGCCCCAACGGCCGCCGTGAAAAACCGGCCGGCCCTTCACCACCGCGTCGTATAATTCCTCTACCTCCGCTTCGCGGCCGCGGCTGCCGGTGGGTAACTTCATTTCCCGCTGTTCGGTCTCGCCGTAGATTTTCAAACCATCAGGCGTCTGGCGAATATCGCCTCTCTGGCAACTCACCACGGTGTGACCGAAGAAAGGCTGCCTGCGCTCGCCGCTCCAGACATGGCTGTACTCGCCTTCGCGTTTGCCGCCGAAGCGCATACCCTCTTTCAACTGCTCTTCTTCTTCCGCGCTGCGCACCTCACGCAGTTTACGGCGTACCGTTAAATTGGTCTCAGGCGCGCGATATTGCCCGCCTTCACCGACCCAATCGAAGAGCTCCGCCGTATCGAAAAAGCCGTAGCCGCTGTAAACCAGCGTCGCCGGCGTGCCGTCGGCGAATTCCAAGTAGCAAGTGTAGCTGCCTTCCCACTCCCGCGCCGGGTCCCAGATACCGGTCATGGCGCGCACGCTGCGCACCAGGCCGCCGCCGATCAAGCGCACCACGTCGACCTGGTGCGGCCCTTGATTGAGCACCACGCCGCGCGTCATCGCCAACTCATGTTTCATGCGCGGCCGGTACATGAACTCGTTGTAATTCCAGGTATTGATCATGCAGAGCTTGCCCAACTCACCACTTTTGACGATCTCGCGAATCTTGCGGATCGGCGGATCGAAGCTGTGGGTGTGGCCGCATAAAAGTTTGACGCCGCATTTATCCGCGGCTTCGTTCATGGCGTCGCACTCGGCCAGCGTCATGGCCATGGGTTTTTCCACGACGATGTGCTTTTTGTGCTTTGCCGCGGTAATCGCGTGTTCGGCGTGGAGCGAGTTGGGCGTGGCGATGTAAACCGCGTCGACGTTCGGGCTGGCGCACAGCTCTTCGATGCTGCTGTAGCCTTCGGCCTGATACTGCTCGCGAAATTTCGCCACCGCGTCGGCGCGTGTGTCAGCGGCCGCGGCAATCTTGATAAACGGCAGCTTGGAGATCGGCGGCAGAATCTGCGTGCTGGCGACGCCCAGGCCGGCGATACCCAGGCGGAGAATTTGGGTCAAACCTTTGCCCTCGCTTCGGTTTCGAGAGTTTTGGTGTACTGCTTCCAATCATTCCCACCCGGCACCATATCCGAGATCACCAGGAAATGCGGAAAACGGTTCGCATCGGCTTTTCGAATCACGTGCGGCGGCTCCTTGCCCTCCTGCACGTCTTTGATCGCTCGCTCCATGAGTTTGCGCGCCGCGATGATCGCTTTGTCCGACGACACCAGATGCTCTTCGCTGCGGTCCTGCACAGAACCCTGGCTGGCGGTCGCGAATGCATCGTGAGCTTGAAAGCCCGAGCCCATGCCCGCGTAGGTTTTGCTCTTCATCGCGTCGCGGTCCTGCAAAAACCGATTGGCTTCGTTGCGAATGAGCTTGTAATCCGGACCAAGCTCGGAGCGCTCGCGGCCAACCAATTCTTTTTTTAGCGGCGCGCCGGCGCTGTAGACGAAACTATATTTCCAGTGATGCGTACCGTCGATCGGCACGTGCCAGTTGATCGAGTAGCCTTCGCCGCCGGTCTGTCCCGGAAACGCGCTCAAGCTCGGCAGAATGAAATAGGACACGCGCAAATAACTGCGACCGTTTTCCAGTTCGCGCACGGTGTAGATGCGCAGGCCGAGATCGATCAGCTCCACATCGATCAGCGGCGTCAGGTTGCGCGCGACCAGATTGTAATGGGACTCCTGCGCGCCGCGCACACCGCGATAGCTTTCCTCGCGCGTCTCGAGAAAGCGATGCAAGTAGGATAAATGCACCGGATCGATGTTGCCCTCGTTGGCTTGAAGATAATTGCAGTCATGAAAAATTTTTGAGGTGTAAAGATGATCCGGCGCGGCGTTAAGAAAGGCATAATTCGGCAGCAGCGGCGGCTCTCCCGGTCCCATGTAAGTGAAAATTGCGCCGCCTTTTTCAAGGCACGGATAAGCGCGCTGGCGAATCGCGTCACGATGCGCGCCGCCGCCCGGCTCTCCCGGCTGTTCCAGGCAGCGTCCTTGGATGTCGTAGAGCCAGCCATGATAGAGGCAGCGCAGCCCGCCGTCCTCGATTCGCCCATAGCTGAGATTGGTGCCGCGGTGCGCGCAATGAATGCCGATAAGACCGATTCGCCCCTGATCGTCGCGAAACAAAACCAAATCTTCGCCTAAAATCCGCACGCTCAACGGCGCACCGCCTCCCGGCAACTCTTCGGAAAGCGCCACCGGCTGCCAATAACGCCGCATCATCTCGCCGCATGGCGTACCCGGACCGGTTTGGGTGAGAAAATCGTTCTCTTCTTTTGACATCATGGAACTTTTCTCCAAAACTGATTCCCTCGCCCAAGTGGGAAAGGGCTAGGGTGAGGGCCATCCAACGCTTCACTGATTTTCTCTAACACACCATCGAGATTGCTGAGCACTTCATTGTTCCAAAATCGTAGCACTCGATAGCCAAAACGATTCAGAACCTTAGATCTTCGTTCCTCTTCTGCGCTTCGGTCGGCATGTTGACCACCATCCAACTCGACGACCAATCCTCTTTCGACGCAACAAAGGTCGACGATGAACGGACCAATCGGATGCTGGCGACGAAACTTAACACCACCAATATTTCCGCCGCGCAACTGCGACCATAACTTCCTTTCGACGTCGGTTTGATTTTCTCTGAGCTTTCGTGCCCGGCTTTTCTGTGACGAAGGATAGAGCGCCATAAACTGCCCTCACCCTAAGTCTCTCCCATAGGAATGGGCGAGGGGAAAGACGCGAATTGACCATTGCGCCGGATGGGCGTTTTGATACCCTCGCCCACGAAGTGGGAGAGGGCGAGGGTGAGGGCCATCCTGCGTTTCATTTCACATCCCTGGAAACGGAATGATCCCTTTAAACTTCGCGATCGTCTTCTCACGCAGTTCGCGGCTTGATCGGCTGACTCTCGGAAACTTGTCCTTCCACGCGAACGGACGCACCGCGTAGAAAATCGCCCGGCCGTTGGTGTGATCCTTATTCTCTCTCTTGTCCGGCGGCATGCGCGGATCCAGCGGCGTGCTCCAGCAACCGTCGATGATATCGATATTGGTCGGCGGATCGACCCTCGTCATCATCGCCCACAGCACTTCCTTTACATTGGTCGGATCGATGTCCTCGTCGACAACGACGACGTAGCGGCCGTTGCGATTGGCCGCGGCGCAACTGAGCGCGGCCATACCCGCCTGTTTGGCGTGGCCCGCGTATTTCTGCTTGATCGAAACAACCGTGAGGTAGGAAGTGTGATTGTAGACGCCGGCGATGTCCTGGATGCCGGCGCTCTCCAGTTGATCCCATAACACGCCCGCGGAAATATGCAGATCCATCTTCACCGCGCCCGGCCATAGCGGCGCTTCGTCTTCGAGAATCGGATCGTCGCGGTGGTAGATCGCCTTCACGCGAATGATCGGCTGATTCTCGCCGGTGCCCGTGGTCCCGCCGGAATAATATCCGGGCCATTCGCCGAACGGACCTTCCGGACGCGCTTCTTCAGCCGGTGGCGGGATCTCGCCTTCGATGGCGATTTCAGACGATGCGGGAATCGGCAAACCGGTAATCGGCCCGCGCAAGACTTCCAAAGGTCGCCCCATGAGACCGCCGGAAATTTCCATCTCGGAGCGGCCATAGGGAAATTTTGTGTACGAAGGCATGAATACCAGCGGATGCTGGCCGTAACTTGCGGCCACAGGGCAACTCTTGCCCTGCTCCCAATATTTCATGCAAATCTGCCGGCCGTTTTGTCCCGGACTCATCCACAGACCGAGCGTGTTTTTGTCGTGGAGCTGCATGCGGTACGTGCCGGTGTTGACATAACCCGATTCAGGATCGCGATTGATCAGCCCGCCGCCTGGACCGAAGTAACGCCCGCCATCGTTTTCGTGAAACCGCAAAGCAGGAAATTTGAGCAGATTGACGTCACTGCCGGTGAGCTTATTCTCGAACAAAAGCGAGGTACCGACTTCTTTCGGCGCGATAGGCTCCGCGTTCTTCACCTTGCGCGCCGCCAAGCGGAGAATTTCCAGCTTCGATTTGTCAGTCGGCAATCCCAAGGCCAGTGCAACGCGACGGTAAGCTGCATAAGGCAAACTGCAAACCCGAAACCCAGCCGGATAGCCTTTGACCTTGTCGAAGATCAGCATCGGCGGCTGCGGTACGAGTTCGGCTGTCGATTCCACCAGCGCGCCGATCTCGCCGTCCCAGTCAGCGCCTTCAATTATCCGATAGTCGCTGATCTTCTTCGCTTCTTCGACGAAGCTGCGAAAATCAGTGTAAGCAAGCTCAGACATTTTGGGTCTCCTACAAATCTACTCTGCTGTCATTTCGACTGAACGATCGGAAGGGCAACCACTTGGGTTGCCCCTACAAATCCGATCTCTTTTTTGCGTACTTTGCGTTCTTTGCGGCCAAACTTCCGAATCCGCATCTTCTTTTTGTGTGACCCTTGCGC
>CAMLCX010000342.1 GCA_946478635.1 uncultured Pseudomonadota bacterium | reverse complement strand
CCGTACAGCCGCGCGCAATTGTCCCACAGAATTTTTTTTCGCGACGCGTCCGGCATGTCCACGGCCATGAAGTGATTAACTGCATTGGGCCAGTGGGAATCGGCGTGGGGATAGTCGGTGGAGATCACCACGTTATCGTCGCCAACGCGCTTGATCACGTCGGTTACGAGATCTTCTTCCACGTCGACCGAAATGAAGCATTGGCGCAGAAAGTAGTCGCTCGGCCGCAGGCTCATGGGCTCATTGCAATAGCCCTTGCGCATCTCCCATCTCTCATCCAGGCGGTAAAGCGCCCAGGGCAACCAACTGCAGTTGCCTTCCAGAAAGGCCACCCGCAAACTGGGAAAACGCTCGAGCACCCCGCCGGCGCAAAAGCTGCCGACGGCGAGCATCAGCTCCACCGGATTGCGAAATGCGTTGATCAGCACGGCTTCGTTGGCATGGCCTTTAAAACGATTGACGGCTTGATCCTGTTTCGGGCTTGCCGCCGGATGAAAGCAGATCGGCGCGCCGAGTTGTTCCGCCTCACGCCAAAGCGGATCATAATAACGATCGTGAATATGACGCCCGTTGATCGGCTCCGGCACCAGGCACAAGCCGGTGGCGCCCAGTTCCTTGATTGCCCGACGCGTTTCATCGACGGCAAGGTCGAGGTCGTGCAGCGTAATTAACGCGGAGGGGCGCAATCGTTTCGGATCGGCTTTGCAGAAATCCGCCATCCAATTGTTCCACGCGCGGCACAGATCGTTGGCGTATTCCGGTTCGAGACTATCGTCGCAATGAAGCGGAAAAGTCCGAAACAGCACCGCGGCATCGAGACCTTCTTCGTCCATCGCATCGAGTTGTGAGACCGCGTCGTAGTCGCGCGCCAACGGTTTCGCGTAGCGATGCGCAACCTCGGCCTCGCCCGGCGCGCTTTCATTGCGGTTGCTCTTCTTCGGCGAGGTTCCGGCCAGCGCCTGGATTCCCGACGGCCGTACCGGTTTGTTGTCGCCCAGAGCAAACTTGATTTGCCCGTGCCGCGTGCGCGGCGCGCCGCGCGGGATCCGGTCGCCCCAGCGCGGATCCATATATTTCAAATAAAGATCGTGCGGTTCGAATACATGCATGTCGCTGTCGAGAATCTTGTAGCCGTTTTTCGCCATGGTAGCTCCTCTCCGCTCGAATCGCTCCGCAAACGCGAGGCGTGCTCTTCTATGAACCAACGATTAGCCCCGCCACTTTCCTTCTGTCAACTGAAAACTGTCTTCGGCCGCGCGCATGGTGCCGTCTTGACAACATGGTCGAGAACGTTAAATGATCTCGCATCGATTGTTCCACGCAGATTCTTGTTGGAGGAAACCCATGCGAACCATGCGAAATTCCGTGATCACATTCGCGGCAGTTGCCTTAACCTTGTGCGTCAACTCCTTCGCCACCGCGCAGAGCCGCGTTTCCATCGGCGTCACCGAGACGATCGAGACCTACAACCCCTACGGCGACAGCGTTTCGCTCCTCTACGGCATTTACAGCGAAGTCACCGGCCCCTTCTGCACGTATAATTATGCCAAGGGGGATTTCGAGGGCCGCCTCGCAGAGCGCTGGAAGAACGAAAATCCAACGACATGGATTTTCTACCTGAGCAAGAACTACAAATTCAACGACGGCTCGCCGGTCACCGCCGACGACGTCGTGCATTCGCTGATCAATCGCGTGATCGGCGATCCGCAGTCGAAACAGAAAGCATCGGTTGCGCCTTCGGTCACCAAAGCCGAGGCCGTCGACAAATTCACCGTCAAGATCATGACCGACAAACCCACGGCACCGCTGCTGTCTTTTCTATGCGACCGCCTGATTGTCACGAGCAAAGCGGTGTTCGACAAATACGGCCGCGAGGCCGCGGACAAGGAACACATGATGGGAGGCGGCCCCTATCGACTCAAAGAGGTTATACCCGGACAGCGCCTGGTGCTGCAAAAAAGAGCCGATCATCCCGACGCCAAGAAAAACCCCAGGGCGCCGGACGAAATCGTCTATCGCATCATGCGCGAGCCCGAGCAACGCGTCACCGCTTTGCTGAACGATGAGATTCAGATCGCGCAATTTGTACCGCCGCACATGCGCCAGCGCGTCGAGAAATCGAAAAATCTAAGAATCACGCCCGTCGACTCGGTGGAAATCATGTTTCTCGCCATGCAGCCCAAGCCACCGTTCGACAAAAAAGAGGTGCGCCAAGCGGTTTGCCACGCGATCAATCGCGATCAGATCATCGCGACCCTGCTGGAAGGCTCGGCGAGCCGTTTGGACGGGCCGATCGGGCAAGGCCAATACGGTTACGATCCGAATTTGAAACCGAAGATCACCTACGACCCGGAAAAATCGAAGAAGCTGCTCGCGCAAGCTGGATATCCGAACGGCGTGGATGTCGAGTTGCAGACGCCTGTCGGCCGCTACACGCTGGATAAACAACTGACCGAAGCGATGGTTCCCATGCTCAATGCCGCGGGCTTTCGTGCCAAGCTGTTAACGCCGGAATGGGCGACGCTGTGGGCAAACGTGCAAAAAGGCACGATTCTTTTTTATTACATGGGCCGTGGCTCGGTGCAGGATCCGAGCGCTGCGCTGCATCAATATTTCCACTCGGGCGAGACGCCGCGCATCGGCTACTCGAACCCTAAACTCGACGAGCTTCT
Organism: uncultured Pseudomonadota bacterium; assembly: GCA_946478635.1. The sequence continues at coordinate 3,083 of CAMLCX010000342.1, read as the reverse complement.
CGACAAGGAGCAGCAGGAGTTCGATCCGAAAAAGCGCCGCCAGTATTTAGCGCAGGCGATGAGTATCCTGACCGAAGACGCGCCGGCCTGCTTCATGTGGCGGCACAAGCTCCTCTGGGGCTTGAGCAACCGCGTCGAATACAAGCCCCTGCCCGACGCGCGCATCTATGCCATCGATATGGCGGTGAAAAAATAAAAACTGGAGTGATGGAGTAACGGAGTGGTGGAGTGATGGGTAAACCCAATACTCCAGTACTCCAAAACTCCATCACTCCGATTTTAGAAACATTTCCCATGGCCAGCTACCTCGCCCAGCGGCTCGCGGGCACCGTTCCTGTTCTGTTGCTGATCAGCTTGCTGGTTTTTTTGCTCATTCACGCCGCCCCCGGTGATCCGACCTTGATGCTTCTCGGCGAAGAGACCAACGCCGTCGAGGTGGCCAAGGCAAAGGAACGCTGGGGACTGGACCAACCGCTCTATGTGCAATATTTGAAGTTTTTGAAATCTGCGGCAGCGGGCGACTTTGGCCGCTCGTTCAAGTACACCGAGCCGGTCATCCGAGTCATTAGGGCGCGAGTTCCCGCCACCATCGAGCTTGCGGTCGTCGCCATCATCATCGCGACTTTGCTCGCCATACCTCTCGGCGTATGGGCCGGCGCCCGGCCGAATTCATGGATCGACAATCTCGGCACAACATTCGGGCTTTTCGGCATCAGCATGCCGAGTTTCTGGCTCGCCATCATGCTCATTCTGTTGCTCGCCGGTGTGTTGAACATTCTGCCCACCGCCGGCCGCAGCACCTACGGTATCGCCGGACCCGAGCAGACTGGATTTTACATTCTCGATAGCATCCTGCAAAAAAATGGGCCCGCGGTATGGGACGGGCTGACGCACATTTTTCTGCCGGCCCTCGCCCTCGGCGTCAACATGTTGGGAATTTTGATGCGCGTCACCCGCTCCGCGATCCTGGAAGTCATGAACGAGGATTACGTTCAAACCGCGCGGGCGAAAGGGTTGCGCGAAAACAAAGTGGTCTGGCGTCATGTAACGCGCAACGCGCTGATCCCCGTGATTACGGTGGTCGGCCTGGAGCTCGGCACCCTGCTCAGCGGTTCGATCATCGTTGAAACCGTGTTCGCCTGGCCGGGCAGCGGCAGCCTGCTCATCACCGCGCTCAATGCGCGCGACTATCCCCTCGTCACCGGCGTGGTGATGACTTACACGGCGGCTTTCGTCTCGATCAATCTGATCATCGACGGACTTTATGCAGTCATTGACCCTCGAATCCGCTACTGACGAGCGGGCAACCGGGCAGGCGCGCAAACTGCCGCGCCTGCATGTCAAGGCGTTTACCGGCGGCTTGATCGTGTTGATGTTTATCTTGGTCGGTATTTTCGGACCTGCGAGCGCCCCCCACGATCCCAACAAACAAGAGCTCACGGCGATGATGCAGGCTCCCCAGGGCGCGGGCTCGACACATGTGCTCGGCACCGACAACCTGGGGCGCGATATTTTCAGCCGGGTTATCTACGGTTCGCGCGTATCTCTACTCGTGGCCTTCGCGGTTGTGTTTGTCTCGGGATTTATCGGCATCATGCTCGGCGCGATCTCGGGTTATTTCGGCGGCAAAGTCGATTTTGTCATCCAAAAACTGGTCGAAGTTGTGTGGGCGTTCCCGCCGCTGCTGCTCGGCATCACGATCATGGCGTTTTTGGGCCAGGGCCTGTTTAATCTGATACTGGCGCTGGTGGCACAGCGCTGGATCCCCTACTGCCGGGTTGTGCGCGGCCAGACTTTGTCGCTCCGCTCGCGCGACTTCGTCACCGCGGCTCAATGTCTCGGCGCCAGCAATCGCCAGATCATCATCCGCCATATCATTCCCAATCTGATTCAGACCTCGCTGGTGATCGGCACCTTCGCCATGGCCTCCTCGATCATTGCCGAAGCCAGTTTGAGTTTTCTCGGCGTCGGCGTGCCGCCGGAAATTCCTACCTGGGGCACGATGCTCGCCGACGCGCGCATCTACATCAGCACCTCCTGGTGGATGCCGCTTTTTCCCGGCTTGTGCATTTTCATCACCGTCCTGGGTATCAACTTGCTCGGTGATGGCCTGCGCGATCTCCTCGACCCGCGCTTGAAAAGAACTGGAAGCGGGATCTAGGGAAAGGATGGGAGTGATGGAGTCTTGGAGTAAAGGAGTGCTGGGTTTCCGAACTCATTACCCCTTTGCTCCAATACTTTTGAAACCGCTGCCTCTAACCCGGATTATTCATGCTACGAGGAAAGCTGAGGACACTCTGTTGATCGAGTTGTGACCCTGAAGGAACGAAGGCACCGGCGCGAATGTTCCGTTTTGGTCTCAGTCTTCGGCCCGATGTTTGACCTTTCGCTGCTGACCTCATGGAGCAATTCGACCGCTTGCATCTTCAAGGCACAGCTGCTTTGCCTTCGTTCCGGAAGGGTGCAGCTCGATCACAGCTTTACCGTGAATAATTCGGGCTACGGCCTTTCGTTGATTCTAGAGTTCACTAGTGTAGATTACTCAAAATGCGCCGCACCAAAATCGTTTGCACCATCGGCCCCGCCAGCGCATCCGACCAAGTTATCGAGGGCCTCATCCGCGCCGGCATGAACGTCGCGCGGCTCAACTTTAGCCACGGCGATTACGCTTTTCACCGCGGTGTGATCCGCAAAATCCGCCATCTCGAACGCAAGCTTGGCCGCCAGGTTGCGATCCTGCAGGACCTGCCCGGACCGAAGATCCGCATCGGCGCGGTTGGAGGCGACCGGGTCCGGCTGCAAAGCCGGCAACCCTTTATGCTCACGACGAGAAAAATCCTCGGCACCGAGCTCGCCGTATCGGTGAATTTCCCCGGTTTGATTAAAGCGGTAAAAAAGGGCGATCCGATTTTGCTTGGCGACGGCGAGATCGAGCTCGAGGCCTTGCAGATAGGCAACCACGATGTTAAGTGCCGCATCGTGGTAGGAGGCATTCTCGGCTCGCATAAGGGTATTCATTTCCCGCGCACGAGCCTCGACATCCGCGCGCTGACCGAAGGAGACAAGAAAGATCTGGCCTTCGG
>CAMLCX010000341.1 GCA_946478635.1 uncultured Pseudomonadota bacterium | reverse complement strand
ATCAGAGGATCCCATGGCCGATAGTTTTCATGACCGATTAGTCGCGGCGCGCGACAAGAATCACAGCAAGGACCATCCATTTTTCGATCTGTGGGTGGCCGGCAAGCTCACTCGGGAGCAGACGGCCTTTTATTGCACCCAGCACTTCCACTATGTCGGCGAGTATCTCAACTGGCTCGCCTACGAGGCTTCGCAGATTCCGCAGCGAGACGTAAAAGGCTTCCTTTTCGAAAACTTGGGCGACGAGGAAAATCCCGACGACCGCCATCTGGATATGTTGAAAGATTACGTCGGCGCGAGCGGCGTCGAGCGCGACAGCGTCGAAACCTCGATCGTTTTGCCGGGCACCGACCAACTGCAGAACTGGGGCTGGCACATGGTGTATCACCAGCCCTGGCAAGCCGCCCTGGCGGGAATGTTCATCGGTTTGGAATCCCAGTTCCTGGATATCTGCAAAAAGATTGTGCCGGCATTGCACAAATATTATGGCTACGAGCCGCGCGCGCGCGCAATCCGCTTTTTCGAAGAACACATCCACGCCGATGAAATTCACGGCTCCAAAGGCTTTGCCATCGTCGAGAAATACTGCGACACGCCGGAGTTGCAGGCGCTTGCCATAAAGCAGATCGAGGAGGCCACGGTGCGGCGCTGGCGTTACATGAACAGCATCTACTGGTTTGCCCTGCACGGCAAGGTGGATGACACGCCAATGGCGCCGGAGTAGTTTTCGATACGAGTGAATGTTTTCACCCTCTCCCTTTTTGGGAGAGACTTTCTATGAAACTTGTCCAGGCCGTTTTTAAAAAATATCTCACGCCGCCTGACGCAACCTCTGAAGAGCGATGTTGGCCAGATGATAGTTTTCATCGTATGGTTTATGGTTGCGCCACATCACAAAGATAATCTTGAGCCATTTGGCCCGCAGGGCGCGCAACGCTTGGGATGGCTATGGCCTTTGTCCCTTTGGCCCCGGTAGTAAAGCTTGGCCCACTCACTGTTGTTGAGCGAGACAAAAGAAAACCAGTACATTGAGTAGCGCAGATGCTTGTTGCAAGCGAACCGGAACTGAACCACATGACTCTTACCGCTGGCCTTAGTCACCGGCACCGCTCCCGCCTCGGCTTGAAGATGGCCAGAGGATTCCCAGCGACCCTGGGCATCGCCGAGCTCGGCCCAGATCGCCGCAACCTGGGTTCCACTTTTTCCGCCCGGCAGCGTCTTGGCAAACTCAGCGGCCGGGCTAGAGGCGAAAAACTCTCGACCCTGTGGTTATAGATCTTCACCGCTTTGATCGAAGCCCTAAGCTGCTCGATGAGGACCTCGAGCAACTGTGCCTTGGCTCTGATCACAGGCTCGGGCACCCGCAGTTGCGGCTTTTGAAGTTTCTCCCACAACTCTTCGCAGCGCTGTTTACTGAGATGATGTTGCTGGGTGGCAAAGCGGTTGAACTCTTTACGTTTAAGCGCGCTCAGATGAGCCGGGGTCGGATAACGTATGAGAAAATCCAGGGCAACCTTGGTCTCGATGTCCTCAAAGGCTTCCAAGGGCCGCGGATAATACTCTTTGAGCGTGGAGTCATCGAACAAATTGATGGTGTAATTGCGTTGGATGGTGAAATTTACCTCGTGGAAATGAAGTGGTGGGACAAGCCGTTGGGCACCGGCGAAGTCTCGCAGCATCTCGTTCGCGTGTTCAATCGGAATTGCGCACGGAGAATTCTAATCTCGTACTCTGGCTATACTGATCCTGCGATAGTTTCCTGTAAGGAGTCGCTTTCAAGAATGGTTGTCACACTTTGCACCCTTGAGGAACTAGTTTTCTTGCTCGAGCGTGAGGACGATTTGAAAGACTTTCTCCGGGAGAAAGTTCAGGCGGCCATTGTCGATAAGAATCCGTTCTTTCAATCGGAGCACTGAGTGCATCAGGCTTATAGTGAGGATGAACTATTTTGATTGACCCACGATTCGACTCCTTGGCCAACTGAGGGTCTCACCGTCCAGAAAACTTCAAAAACTCCTGCGATAGAAAATTTCTCGTCTCGAAGGCAAATCCAGCTATCTCCGGATCAAGGTCTGATCGAAAGTTACAGCGACTTAGCGCCTAAATATGGGGAGTTAAGACGCGCGATTCAGCTGATACGCGGGGACGTCGAGTCGGCGACAAGAAACATCGATGACTTCTGGACCGAAGATGATGAAACCAAAAGATTTGTCGTGGACAAACTGCGAACAGCTGTGGTGCTGCAAAGCAGTGAATAGACTGCTGCAGTCTGAAGGATCAATCTGTTTCCTCCTTAACGTTGTCACGGTTCACTGTCACTAGAATCTTCAAGTGGTCTTCCGTCATTCCGGCGCAGGCCGGAATCCAGGGTTCTAGTGTGCTGCGATGGAAGTTGCCGGAGAGACTGGACCCCCGGCCTTCGCCGGGGTGACGAATGCGTGTAACGGAAATGACACGGAAATGAAGTGGGAAATGAAAACGACTGGAATCAAGCGCGCTACGTACGTAACTATTGTAAATATAGCGCTTTTCTACGACCCCTTAAGCATTCCCATCGGAAATGAACTGGGCTACAATGGTTTATGACGATCCCCTATGAGATGCCCCGGCAGTGGATGCTGTTCGACTTGCCGGCGCTTCAAGTCGAATTTCTGGGGGCCAAGGCGGCGATGTTGGCGCTGACGCAGATCCCTTATCAGCGCAGTTGGGCCGAGCAACTCCAGCAAATCCAGCTTAAGCGCGAGGTGGCGGGGACATCGCGAATCGAGGGCGCCGAGTTCACGGAAAAAGAATTGGACGCGGCGATGCGCGAAACGCCGCAACAACTCGAGACGAGATCGCAACGGCAAGCGGCGTGCGCATTGGCAACTTATCGTTGGATCGCGAAGCTTGAAACCGATCGCCCGATCGACGAGTCGTTGGTTTGTGAGATCCATCGCCGCATCGTCTCCGGGTGCGACGACGATCATTGTCCTCCGGGGCGGCCTAGGGGGCGAGACGATAACGTGACCTTTGGCACGCCGCGTCATCGCGGCGTCGAAGGCGGAGCGGATTGCGCAGCCGCATTGCGCCAGTTGTGCCAGGTGGCGCAGACAATTTTTCGCGATCATGATCCACTGATTCAGGCGCTGGCGCTCCATTACCACTTTGCTGCGATGCATCCTTTTCTGGACGGTAACGGCCGGACGGCGCGCGCCCTGGAAGCGCTGATGCTCCAGCGGGTCGGCTTGCGCGATACGCTGTTCATCGCCATGTCGAACTACTATTACGAGGAGAAGACCGGCTACCTGAACGCTCTTGCCGAAACCCGCGCCCTAAGCCACGATCTGACGCCGTTTCTCAAATTCGCTCTCAAGGGAATCGAGAAGCAGTGCAATAGACTTTTTGCAGAGATCCGTCTCCAGGTTGCGAAGGCGCTTTATCGAAACACCATGATGGATCTATTCGGCCGGCTGCGCTCGCCGCGTAAGCGGGTCATGTCGGATCGCCACGTGCAGTTGTTGCAACTGCTGTTGGATCGGGGAAGTCAGAGTTTCTCCGAGGTCATCAAACAAACTGCCGGACTCTATCACGTAAAAAATCCTCGAAAGGCTTTAATACGCGATTTATCCTCTCTAGCCGCGCTGCAGGCGATAGAGATCAAACAAGCAGCCGATAAATTAGACGCAATCATTTCCATCAACTTGGATTGGCCGACACAGATTACCGAAAGCGAGTTTTTCAAGCGGGTAAAAGCGATGCCGAAAGCAAAGTTCTACGGATTTCTACCGTCTTAGGATCGTGAAATGGCGAGCGCCGACTTACAATTCGAGGAGGTGGGCTTCGGCGACTTCGAGTCAGATTGAGCTTCGGCTCATAAACGTTGCCCGGGTGAGCTGACGAGTTGCCGCTCGATTAGGAGGACTTTCTGCGTACCAACCGTATCTGAAAAGACCGATGGCCGTCTCCTCTTCCATCCTCGGCCAGTTCAAGAGTTGCTGTAAAGTGCATGAGCCAATGCCTGTGAGCACTGCCTAATGGTTTAGTCATTACGCCTCACGACAAAATCGGTTTCTCTGCCTAGCTGGCACCGGGGTTCGCTAGCAGTTCTTGCTAGTTAACGCTGGCTGCGCGGCGAATCATGGATTTCTACATGTGGTGGCATGACCTGTGCTCCATGAGCCAATCGGAGTCATGATTGCAATCCACCTACGGAGAATACCCATGAAAACGGTTCTGGCATTGGTCTTATTGATTGGCGCGCTCGGCATCTCGGGAAAAACCGCTTTTGCCATTGTTGATGGAGAGAGCGAAGATTTTTTTCTGGAAGCCGAGCTTGAGCGTTGTTGTAGCGAAACGGACAAGAAATGGAAGGGACATGTTCAGCGCATGGTGGAAACTGTTGACGGAAAGATTGTGCGGGAGCGATTTGTTGCCAGAGCAGCCTTCTCAACTTATGCATTCTCTGAAGCCAATAAGCTCCTGGCGAAACAGGGTGTCATCTTGAAACTATCCAATGCCAATGGCCCATACGCCGAGTGCCATTTACCGCTTAAAAGCTTCGACATCGACCTGAAAGACTGGAGGCTGGTTACGAGCGCGGCATTTTCCGTCTCCTTCGACGCCCGAATGAAAAAAGGGCAATGGGTTGTCAAGAAAAGCAAGAAGGATGAATTTTGCAGTCTCAATCTCGGTCAGCCCGACGCTGAGGTGGGAATACCCGAAATCCAGACAGGAGATCTCGCCGAAGTATTCGAAAGCGGCGTTGATGTGCTCGAGGGCGAAGTCCGTTTGCAAGAGGATTGAACCGAGCAAGGGGTCGCTTGGTTATTCACGAGCACCGGATAGTGTTCAGTCTCGTCGCTCCGTGCAAGCCGTTGCGAGCGAAAACTGTTCTGTACGTAACAATTGACCCTTTGCCCAGGACGATGCTATGGACCGGCAAAGCTTGTGATTTGCACCCCTGCTAGGCTAGCAGGCTGCTGAAAAACCCTCTCGGAGTCCTTCGACATGGCTCAGGACGAACGGAGAGGATTTGAAATCGTTGAGGATTTTCCGTTCATGTTGAATCTCTCGAAGCATTCCTAACCTTTCTTCAGCACCCTGTTAGTGGCATTTAAGTCGATATCGGTCGCAATCGGGAGGAGCTTATGTGGCGAGTGGCGGTCCTACTGCTCGTACAAATTTTACTTTCGGCAACTGCGAACGGGCAGTCGAGTCAGGAAGACAGCCGAGCCGTTGTTCTGGTCATCGATAAATCGGGCAGCATGCGTGACCAGAACAGAATGCATTTCGCAAAGGAGTCGGCCAAATCGATCGGGCGCGAGTTGAGGGACGGCGATTATTTGGGGGTCGTCGGATTTGACGATAGCCCGTTCGTGGTTATCTACCTGGATCGAGTGGGGCGCCTGCGGGAACGAGACTTGATAAGTAATCGGATCGAGCGGTTAAAACCTGGAGGCCAAACCTACTTTTTACCTGCCTTGGCGGAAGCCAAGCGTCAGTTGGAGCGCGTCAGCTCGCCCAAAAAACATATCGTTCTTTTGAGCGATGGCGTTACCCGGGGCAGTCCAAGTGAGTTGATCGATTTGGTTGTTGCCATGAAAAAGGATCTGGCCATCAGCGTCTCCACGATCGCTGTCAGCGCTGACGCAGACGTACGGCTCATGAGAAGGATCGCCCAGTATGGAGGAGGCTCGTTTCAATTGTTCTGCAATCCGTCAGATTTGGCGCAGGTCACTTTAGAAAGTGTCCTGAGCGACACGGCCTCGGCTCAAGGCG
>CAMLCX010000340.1 GCA_946478635.1 uncultured Pseudomonadota bacterium | reverse complement strand
CTTGGCGGGAGTGTATTCCCCACTGTTCGATCATTTCCGCCTTTGTTCTGGCGAACCATAAGCACCTTCATTTAAGAGTCACTACACTAGTTCTGCGCAATCCTGATTTCGGTGCAATACCTAGTCCGACTGCGCCGTTGGAAACATCAACGATTTGACGGTAACCGGGATGACTTCGGTGATCCCCAGGCACTCGCCGATGTCGATGTAGTCCAAATCGCCGACTTCGATGCCGTCGATGGCGATGATATCACGAGCGACGTGGAGCTCGTCTTTGAGCATGCCGCCGAGTGATTTGGCGATATCGAGATCGAGGGTCAGATAGAGCGGGCACTTCGGATCATCGGCTTCTTCGAGAATCTTGGCGACTCCTTCGGCGATGCGCCGGACCGATTGGTAATCCGGCACGCCGCTCACGGTTAACGACAGAGCCAAACCTGAGGTAAACCGCGGCAAGTCAAATTTTCTCAAGGACTGTTTCAACGCCTCGCTCACCGACTCGCCGTCTCGAATCGGCGCCTGTATAACCTTCAGACCGTGAATGGGCAGCGCCTTCTCATTGGAAACATAGCTGGTATTGCCGCTCGCTTGGATCGTATACTCGCCGGCGCCGATGACCGTTGCGCGGATACCTTCGATGGGCTCGCGCAGGACGTCCTTTGGCAGTTTTTTCAAATACTCGCGCATGTTCTTGCCGAGCACCGGACCGATGTCGCCGTAGGCTGTTGGGTCACGATCGTAGACATGTTCGGAAACCCCGCCGGAAATAACGATATGCTGAACTTGTTTCAGACCTCTGTAGTTGGTGAATGGCGGCGTAACCATCAACGATCTCGCCATGGGAGAGGTGGGACCCTCTTGGATGATTTCAAAGAGAATCTTCGCCATGTAGGCGCCGAAGTCTTCTTTCATCTTTTCGCTGATCGTCTGACCCAGCTCGACCTTGTAACCGAGCTCTTGCATCATCGTCCGGCCCGGATCCTCGATGCGGGTGATCTTATCTTTTTCGTCGAAGGCGATCAGCCGTGCGCCGACGCTGATCGACGCCGTTTGCGTCACGACGCCGTCTTCGACCAGCGAAAACTTGGTGGTGCCGCCGCCCATGTCGACATTCAGCACGGTTTTGTGCTCGCTCTTGGATAGATCCACCGCGCCGCAACCGTAGGCCGCCAGCAACGCCTCATGATTGTGGCCCGCCGCCGCGCAGATAAACTTGCCGGAATACTTGGCGAAGTTCTCGACGATGGGCTGGGCATTTTCTTTTTTCAGCGCCTCACCGGTGATAATCACCGCGCCCGTGTCCACATCCTCCGGCGTCAACCCCGCATCTTTATAGGCTCTGTGAATGAAATCGTTGACCTGGTCGGTATCGATCTTGGTCGCCGAGGTGTAGGGCGTCAGCATGATCGGCGAGCGATAAAGCACCTCGCGGTTCGTGACTCTAAACTTCCCAGAAAGCGACGCGCCTTCGCGGCGCAAGGTGATCAACGAAAAAATCAGGTGCGACGTCGAAGAGCCGATGTCGATGCCCACGCTTTTGAGCGAGAACATCTCCAGCCCTTCGATATCGGTGACGATCTCATCTTCCTGGATGACAAAGTTAGCGGGATGGTCGTGATCGTAAATATCATCGTGCATGGTCTTGCCTCGGTCCGCCATTTTCTGGTTCCTTTAGAAAAAGGAATCCCCGCTCGCTGGAGCGGGGATTCTGCAACCAACTTCTGGTAAATTTGGGGTCGTTGAGAGTCTATTGTTTGCCCATCGCCTTGGACCACTCGTAGTCCGGATTGGTGTAACATTCATCGGGCATGATGCTCTTGATGCCGCGCTTGGCCAGTTCCTCTTCGAACTTCCGCCGGATAAAAGGATCTTCTCTGGGATACTCGATCTGGTCTTTGGCGCGGTCTTCGACTTTTTCCGCGTGGCCATGGAACTGCATCGGCGGATGGAGCGCCAGGTAGCGCGCCATATCGCCGCCGGCGTTAAAGTGCTGGTGAAACCATTTGTCCGGCGGCGTGATCATGCTGCACTCGTGCCACGGGCAGACGATTTTCTCTTTGCCCTCTTCCCACATGATCGAATAGCCTTCGCCCGCCGGGATAATAATCGCGCGGCCGGGGCCGTGGCGATGCGCTTTCTTATAAGTCTTCGGCGCGAACACCGACATATGGGCGGTCAGTTCGGAATTGGGAAACTGCATGAACACGCTCTTGCCGCCCGCGCCGCGCCGCTCGTTGGCGTCGAGCTTGTTCCAGGCGCGCATGTCGGGGAAAAAGTTGCCGTACCAAAAAGCGCGCATGCCCAAGCCTTCGTCGGCGTCCTTGGCTTGCACCATCTTGGCTTCGGAATAAAAGTCGCCATCCGCCACGGTGATTTTCGATTCGTAGGGGTTATTGAAATACATGTCCGGTTCCGGCAACGCCGACATGGCCATCGGCATGTAGCTGTAATGGAAAAGCCGGAGCGGCTTATCGCCCTGCATGTTGCTGAAGACATGCCAGTGGTTGCGCGGCACTAAAAACATCGAGTGCTCTTGCCACTCGAAATTCTTTTTCGGTTTACCCTCACTCGCCCATACGGTCGTAAGACCGCGACCCGACAAAACATAGACGATCTCGTCCAGGGCGAATTTCACCGGCGGCAAGGACTTGCCGGGAGGAATCTCCGTAACCCGCGAAGCGCTCACGCCTTCCTGGCCAAGGAGCTGGATAAATGCCGCTTTGCAGCCGCGCTCTTCCCACCATTCCAAGTCAATCGTGCGCAAATCTGCGATGAAATAGCCCCGGTGAATCGGAATTCCCTTTGATTTCATCCAGCGGTCATAGGTGAATTCCTTGCTCCACATCGTGATCACGGGTTCTTGTTTCGCTACGTCAGCCATAAATCGTCCTCCTGACTAGGCTATATATCTATCTCTTACCGTCTTGCTTCTTTACTGGCAACCTGGAGGCGCACGAGCGCTCTGTGTAACGCCGCCTCGGCCACCTTAAATTCCTTGTCCTCGTAGTTGAGTTCGGCGAGAATTTTTTCCGACTGCTCCTTGGTCCGCTGTGCTCTCGCCACGTCGATTTCGTCGGAAAACTCGGCCGCGGTTGCAAGCACCGTCATCACATTGTCCAAAACCTCGGCATAACCCCCGCTGACCGCCAGAGACTGAGTCTTTGCTCCCTGCTTGTAGGTCAACACACCGGGAACGAGCGTGGAAAGAAAGGCGATATGATTGGGCAGCACGCCAAACTCGCCCAATTCGCCCGGCGCGGTCACCTCATCCACTTCCTCGTCGAGAACCAGCCTCGTCGGTGTCACCACTCTAAGTCTGATTTTGTCCGCCATGTCGTTTTAAAGAATCGGCAAATCGGTAGGGGCGCAGCATGCTGCGCCCCTACTTTGGCCGCCAGTCGTCCGTACCTGATGCCTGCTCAATTGGCTGCCATCTTTTTGGCTTTTTCCACCGCCTGCTCGATGGTGCCGACCATGTAAAAAGCCTGTTCCGGAATATCGTCATGCTTGCCGTCAACGACTTCTTTGAAGCCGCGAATCGTATCTTTCAATTCCACATAGGCGCCGGGAGTACCGGTAAAGGCCTCGGCGACATGAAAAGGTTGCGATAGAAAGCGCTGAATCTTCCTTGCCCGGGCGACCGTCATGCGATCTTCTTCCGACAACTCGTCCATACCAAGAATCGCGATGATGTCTTGCAGATCCTTGTACCGCTGGAGGATCAGCTGGACGGAACGCGCGACGTCGTAATGCTCGGCGCCGACGACATGGGGGTCCAGAATACGCGACGTTGAGTCGAGGGGATCCACCGCGGGATAAATTCCCAATTCAGCAATTTGCCGGGAAAGCACGGTGGTCGCATCCAGATGAGCGAACGTAGTTGCCGGCGCCGGGTCGGTCAGATCGTCGGCGGGAACGTAGATCGCCTGCACGGATGTAATCGAACCCTTGTGCGTCGTGGTAATGCGTTCTTGCAGTTCGCCCAAGTCCGTCGACAGTGTCGGCTGATAACCGACAGCCGATGGCATACGCCCGAGCAAAGTCGATACTTCCGAGTTGGCCTGGGTAAAGCGGAAAATGTTATCCAGGAACAACAGCACGTCGCGCCCTTCGTCATCGCGGAAGTACTCAGCCAAGGTGAGCGCGGTCAGCGCCACCCGAGCGCGCGCTCCAGGCGGCTCATTCATCTGGCCGTAGACCAGAGAAGTTTTGTTGATAACACCCGACTCTTTCATTTCCAGCCACAGATCGTTTCCTTCACGGGTGCGCTCGCCGACGCCGCCGAAGACGGAATAGCCGCCATGCTTCATGGCAACGTTGTTGATCAGTTCCATGAGAATGACGGTTTTGCCGACACCGGCACCGCCGAATAATCCGATTTTTCCGCCGCGCGCATAGGGGGCGAGCAGGTCAACGACTTTGATGCCGGTTTCGAAGGCCTGAACTTTGGTTTCTTGATCGACGAATTCCGGCGTCGGACGGTGGATTGGATAGAATTTCTTGGCGTTAATCGGACCGGCTTCATCCACGGGTTCACCGATGACGTTGAGAATCCGTCCGAGAGTTTCTTCGCCCACCGGTACAGTGATACCCGCGCCAGTGTCCATCACGTCCATCCCCCGAACCAAACCTTCGGTGGCGTCCATGGCGATACAGCGGACGGTGTTTTCGCCCAGGTGCTGCGCCACTTCGATGACGAGATTCCACTGCCCGTCGCTGATCGCCGGATTGCTTACCTTAAGCGCATTGTAGATCGGCGGCAGCGAGCCATCGGGAAACTCGACGTCGATGACCGCACCCAAAACCTGGGTGATTTTACCCATACTCATGGTTTAAAAACCTCCAACTGTCATATTCGCACCGCCCCCTCCTTCATCCTCCCCCGCGTGCGGGGGAGGATGAAGGAGGGGGTCGCTATTGCTTACTTCAACGCTTCCGCCGTACCGACGATTTCCATGAGCTCGCGGGTGATCGAGGCTTGACGGGCCCGGTTCATCTGCAAGGTCAACGAGCCCATCATCTTCGAAGCATTGGTGGTCGCGGAATCCATCGCGGTCATACGCGCGCCATGCTCACTCGCGATCGCTTCCAAGAGCGCCCGCTGCACCGCCACGTCAGTAACCCGAGGCAAAAGGCTTGCTAACAATTCCTCCACTCCGGGCTCGTAGAGATATTCCGTTTGTTGTTGCCCTTCCGCTCCGCCGGTCTCCGATAGCGCGACCGGCAAAAGTTTGTGCAGCGTTGGCACCTGGGACAGCGCCGAGCGGAAACTGCTGTAGAGAATATAGACCGCGTCGGTTTCGCCATTGACAAATCGCGAGATCAATTTCTCCGCGATTTCCACGGCTAACTCTTCGACAGGCGTCGCGAGAATGCCGATATAGCGGTCAACGATAGCCGCCCGTCGCCGGCGAAAATAATCCGCGCCTTTGCGGCCGACTAAAGTAAGCTCGATTTCTTTGTCGCCGGCGTTTTTACGCAGGAACGCCTCGGCCGAACGAATCAAGTTGGCATTGTAGCCGCCGCACAGACCGCGGTCCGAGGTAAACAGCACCAACTGGATTTTTTTCTCCTCACGGACCTTCAATAAGGAATGGGCTTCGCTCGATACCCGGGCCGAGACGTTTTTCAAGAGCTCGGTCATTTTCTCCGCGTAGGGCCGGGCCTGCACGGCCGCTTCCTGGGCGCGGCGCAGCTTGGCTGCCGAGACCATTTTCATGGCCTTGGTAATCTGCTGAGTGTTGCGGATCGAGCTGATCCGCTT
>CAMLCX010000339.1 GCA_946478635.1 uncultured Pseudomonadota bacterium | reverse complement strand
CAGGTCGCGACCTGTCCCTAGCGCCTGAACGATATCGTCGTAGTAGTTTTGAACGGCGCGATCTTGCGGGGAACCACTGCGAACGTCCCTGTAGGCCTTACGGCTGCCGTTTTCGATGTCGAGCTCCCACCGTAACGGGTTGGTCTGGATGTACTCACGAATTCGCCTAAGCTCATCATCATTGCGAATGATCCGTTCGTAAAATGATCTCTGCCATTGAAACGATGACATCCCTAGCTGATGAATTCGTTTCGAGGTTGTGGTCTTGAAAGCGCCGATTAGTTCGGAAAGCGATTTGGTTTTGGGCTGTAGGGACAGGTCGCGACCTGTCCCTACAATGGCGATGATGCCGTGAAAGTGATTTGGCATCACGACAAATAGATCCAATGTGATGTGCAGGTATTGCTTGTGCAGCTTGTGCAGCCAATGCCATTGCTCGACCAAAGTCTCGCCATACGGAGTTAGGTGATTCGCCCCGTCTTTAACTTCGCCAAAAATATTCTGGCGGCCTTTGACGACGGTGGTAATGAAATAAGCTCCGGGTGTGCTGTAGTCGTAATCACGCAGCCGGTTGTGTTTTCGTGTGCGCATTGCTCCGCAACACTGTAGGGACAGGTCGCGACCTGTCCCTACACCGGCCGGTCGACCGGCAGCGGATCGTAAATCGTGTCGCCGCGGATGGCGTATATCGGCGTGATGGCCTGGCGGGCGGGGATCGTGCCTTTTTGCGAGTCGATGGCTTTCCACTCGCGGTCTTCAACCTTCAATACGGAGATGTCGGCGGGCGCGCCGATTCGCAGCGTTCCCAATTCGTTTGTCCGGCCGAGCAGCATAGCAGCATTGGACGTTGCCATTTCCACGACCTGATTCAGAGAAAATCCCAACGCCATGAGTTTCGCCATGGTCGTCGGCAGGTCATAGACCGGGCCGGCGCGGTTGCCGCGGTGGCCGTCGGTCGAGACGCCGTCGGGGTGGAGCCCTTGATCGAGAACTTTGCGCGCCACGTCGAAATTCAAATTATGCAGACCGTGGCCGACGTCCATGAGCACGCCGGATTCCTTTGCGTCACGCACCTGCGGCCAGAGCTTGCCGTTGCCGTCGAGCAAGCCGCCGGGGTGCACGGTGAACATGTGCGTCACGATATCGCCGGCGCGCAGGTACTTGAGCACGTCGCCGACGTGAACCGGCGCCGTGTCCTTGGTCCAGCTCTCTCCGATATGGACGAGCAACGGAATCTTCAATGAGTCGCCGAGCTTGCGCGCGCGCTCCAAAGGCTTCAACCCTTGCGCGCCGAGCGCGCCGCCGGTAGCCATGATCTTGATGCCGACGATGATATCGCGGTTGGCTTCGACGGCTTGCTCGATCTTGGCTTCGTCGATCAAGCGCGGATCGGCGAGAATGCTGTAGCCCGGACCGGATACGCCTCCAAGGGTTGAGAGATTGATGTAATTCAACACGCGCGTCCTGGCGTTGTTCGTGACATAATTGCGAAACACGTTGAGAAGCGTGTGACCCGCGCTGCCGGCGTCGACGACGGTGGTCACGCCCGAACCCACGCCGAAAATGTCGGGATCGACGCCAAAGGCGCCGAGTCCTTTCATCAAATGTAAGTGGACATCGATCAAGCCCGGCGTTACGACGTGGTCCTTCACGTTAAAGACGGTTGCGCCGTCCTGTTCGAGATCCGGTCCGATGGCGGCAATCTTGCCGTCGCGCACGCGGACGTCGAAGATGCCATCCCTGCCGCCTGTAGAATCGATCAGTCGGCCGCCTTTGATCAAGTAATGGGTCAGCTGTTTATCCATGTTTTGACTCTTTCCGCAAAAGAATCGCTCGTGGGTCAAGCACGTGCTCGTGTTCGCTTGAAGAATGAAACTCCGTGCGCGCGTTCACGAGTCACGTCGTGTAATAGGCGTTCTCTTTAATATATCCTTCCGTTAAGTCGCAACCCCAAACGCGCGCGGAGGCTTTGCCGATGCCGAGATCGACAGTGATGGAGACTTCCGATTGGCCGAGATATTTTCGCAGCGCTTCGAGATCGCAGTCCACAGGCGAGCCTTTTTTGAAAACACTCGTGTCGCCGAAACCGATCGTCACTTTGCCTGGATCCACGGCTGGGTCAAAGGTTTTCCCCACGGCCATGATGACGCGTCCCCAGTTGGGGTCGCAGCCGTAGACGGCGGTTTTGACCAGCGGTGAATTGGCCACGGATTTGGCGACGCGCTTCGCTTGCACTCCGGTTTGGGCGCGGCTCACGTCGACGGTGATGAGTTTGGTTGCGCCCTCGCCGTTGCGCGCGATTTCTTTGCTGAGATATTCGCAAACTTCCAACAAAGCCTTTTCGAACTGGCCGAGTCTGACTTTGCCGGCGAGACCGTTGGCCATCAGCACGACGGTGTCGCTGGTGCTGGTATCGGTATCGATGCTCATGCAATTGAAGGTACGGTCCACCACGCGGCGGAGCATGGGGCGCAACGCCGCCCTTGGCAAGTCGGCGTCGGTCATTAGGTAAACCAACATCGTCGCCATATTGGGCTCGATCATGCCGGCGCCCTTGGCGATGCCGGCAATCACTGCTCGGCCAACCTGACACGAAAAATGTTTTGGATATTTGTCGGTGGTCATGATCGCTTCGGCAGCGAGCTTGAGATTGTCTGGTTTTAGCTCAACGCGAATGCCGCGCAAACCAGGGCGAATCTTGTCCATTGGCAGGGGACGGCCGATGACGCCGGTGGAGAAGGGCAACACGTCGTAGGAATTGACGCCCAGCTCTTCACCAACGATGCGGCAGGTTTCGATGGCGTTATCGATACCGGTTTTGCCCATGGCGACATTGGCGTTCTTGCTGTTGATCACCAGCGCCTGCGCGTAGCCATTGGCGATGTGTTTTCTCCCGACGATCACCGGCGCGCCGGGAAAGCGATTGCGTGTAAACATCGCCGCCGCGCGCGCACGGACGGTCGAATAGATGACCGTCAGGTCGAGCGTGCTGTCTTTGATCCCGACGTTTTTGGCGAGAGCGAGAAAGCCCTGGGGATGGTGGAATTTCTTAGTTTGTGAAGGGTTCATATTTTACGACAACTCCGATAAATTGATTATTCATGAAAAGCACAAAACGCGTCAAGGCCGGCAGAGATAATTGAGACATTCAACTTGCCAATTGAAACGGTAACCCACGCATCGCTTACTTCCACATGCGAGGGTCGAAGTGAAACGGGATCGGTCTGCGCAAGCGAACTTGCTTGAAATCTTGGTGCGCTGGGTTGAGTAGATAGTTTTGCTCCTCGGGAATGATGGCAGAGGGCACGGCTAAGATTGCCGTTGAACCGTCGGTTGCCCAAGTTGTGCCGATGTTCTTGAGGGATTCTAGTGCGGGGTAACGTCGCCAGTTCTTTGGAAGGCTCGTTGACTTTACGGTTTTGACGGCGAGCTTTTCCGGAAACTCGGCAGCGATGGCGACCAAATCGTTCGGAAGTAGATCGACGTCGATATGAACGAAGAGTTCCAAAGCAGCGAGGGCGAGGGATGCGGAAGTATAGACCACGGCAGTCCCCGCGTGGTTCCAACGTCCGCCGTACAAGCTGGCGCCTTCACCATCAAACCGTTGGTATCTTCTGGAGCAGATGCGCCAGACTTGCACTAGCTTATCGTGCCGTGAGCAATCCGACCCAAAACTTCTTCGACCTGCCTGATGCCAATGTCGCCATCGAGAAGATCGAGAGGGGGAAGGTTCCCCAGCGCCCGGTTGGGCCGGCGCAGCCACTGAGCCGCTTTTTCTTCGCTTCCCAGTGTAGAGATTGCCTGAGCGCTGATTCGGGCCAGTCGTAGTACCCGGTCCGATTCATCGGCCTGGAGCCGCTGTTCTTTCTTGCGGCGGGCGATCGTTCGTTGCGGCAAGTGCAACGCAGCTGCCGCCTCTTCGCGGCCGAGTCCGAGTTTTCCGATCAACGCTTCCAGCGAGGCATAGGGGAGCCCAGCCTTTACAGCTTCCCGTAGCTCGTCTAAGTTGGCTATTTTGCGCTTAAAGGCTTTTCGGCCCCCGAGTGCTTCGATTAATGAATCCGTTGGCAACATAGACGACACTCTCCCCGGTTCGCTCTTTCTGGCACGTACTTTACTGCCAAATGGCACGACATTCAATCTCGCTCACCCTTGAGTGAACGGGACCATCGGGCGGGCCGTCTTTTTTGAGGCTCATCATCTCATTGCGCCAAATTCACTCCCGTTTCTTGCTAAAAACCTTTACGGCAGCGCTTGTGACCCCAACGACACTAAACTGGATAGCCGCGAGCGCCCGGCTCCATGCCGCCGCTTGGGACATCACGCACAACCGGGATGTCAACATAACTTCTCGCCTTCGTGAGAATGGGTTCCTTCGAATTGAATTGGATGACACGGTTCTTCTTCATGGGTCAATCCCGAACTCGTTGCAGCACCTCGGTTACGCTACTGATACAATCTCCCTGCCATTCTCTAGCTTCTCGAAGTAACTCACGATGATTATCCCGCGTTGAGTTTTGAAGCAATACGGGATGAAGACCGACCTTTGCCGCTCCGGCTAATTCGTGGTTCTCGCCGTCGGCAATATAGAGACAAGCCTCTGGTTCGAGGCCGAGGCGCTGGCAAGCAAGTTGATAAATGCGCGGGTCGGGTTTTTTGAGGCGCTCTCTGCTGGAAAAAATAGCTGTATCAAATAGGCCGGCAAATTCTGTCCCCGGCCAGAGGATCGGAATCTCGATGGAGCAGTTGCTGAGCAGTCCGATTTTGTAGTTGTTTTGTTTCAACCGCGCGAGCGTCTCGAGAACATCCGGTCTGGGGTTGAGGGCGCGCCGAATATTCTGCAAGCGGATTTCAACTGCTTTTGCTATTTGCTCTGGAGTGACCTTGATTCCCATAAGGCCGCAAACATATTCGATGCTCGCTTCGACGGTCTGAAATTCCCCGATCGTTCGCATCTCGGACGTACGCCGCCAAATCTCCGTGAATGGTTCACTCGGCACTCCAAGAGCGGCGATCAGCTCTGACTGCATGTGACCGATCCATCTTCCGAAGTCGTCCACCAATGTGCCGAACAGATCGAAAATGACCGTTTCAATCTTCATGAAGTGTACAACTACAATCTAACTGGGAGCCGACTCCGCGATTGCAGAAACGGGGCAACTTCACTTCTAACATCGTAGGGCGGCCAATGACATAACGTGTGACCTCCGGATCGGCCGCATAGTCATCGAAGATATCGTCCGCGTCCGACAAGCGTGGCCGGCGAAGCACGAGCTGTTGTGTTGCAAACATCTCAGGCGGGACAATTAGACTCGATTGGGCCATGAGTCGATCATACTCGGCGGTTTTGAAGTCGAGTCCCTAGAAAATATCCATCGTCGGAATTTTAGGTTCTTTCGTCATGCAATCCCACAGATAGCGAGACCGAGATCGCCAGTCCACAAGGAATATCGAAGTTGTCCATATTGTTCTGCGTGGCGCTCATATTGCCTGATCGCATGCATGGCGAAGGCGCGGGCGTGGTCAAGCCAAATCGGATTTCTTGTTCTTTGGTGAAGTTTCAAAAAAGCATAGCCATTTCCCGCGGTGCCGTGGCACAGATTTGAACCTTTGACCAGCGGGCCGGCTTTCCAGGTGAGTTCGCCGCCCTGAATCAGCAATCGATCGAGAGAATCACTCGCGCCGTGCGGCAAGTCGGCAAGGCAATTGAGCATGCCCGGCGCCCCATGACAATGTTGGACCAGGTATTTTGTGCCGCCCAAACCA